>JBFMDA010000006.1:0-51701 GCA_040754255.1 Candidatus Omnitrophota bacterium
GGGTATGAAGCGGACATATACATTGATTACCAGGCAACAAAAGAAGTATTGGTCAGTGTGTTGGGCGGGTATTTTATTCCCGGAAAGTATTATAAGGAACACAGAGACGATACCGCAGGAAGCCTCCTGAGCCCGCTTGTCAGGGGAGACGGTAGCGTAGATCCTGCGTTTCAGCTGGAACTGGCAGTAGAAATCACATTTTAGCAAGGAGTAATGTATGATTACCATCGAAGAGTTCAGAAGATTAGAATTAAAGGTGGCAGAGATTAAAGAAGTGAACGACCATCCTAATGCCGACAGGCTATATGTGATTACCCTTGATACGGGGGAAGGTGCCAGAAGGCAGGTGGTGGCAGGGATAAAAAATTCCTATACGAAGGAAGAACTTGTCGGCAAACAGGTGGTGGCAGTCACCAACCTTGCGCCGGCACTCTTGCGGGGCGTTGAGAGCAACGGGATGATCCTTGCGGCTTCCGACGAGAGCGGTATACGCATTATTATACCTGAGAGAAAAGTGGCATTGGGCAGTACGGTAAAATGATCAAACAATTTGTTCCCCAGAAAATCTGCCTTTCCTGCCAGGGGTGTTGCCGCTTTGCGCAAGCCGAAAGCGTATGGTCTGTGCGTTTACTGAAAGAAGAGAAAAAGAGGCTGCGCCTTGCTACGTACAACCTCCCGCTTGTTCCTTCCTCTGCGCAGCAGCCGTATATATGCGCCTTTTTTATGCCCTGTAAAAATAAATGCCTTGAGTATGCGGGGCGGCCCTTTGAATGCCAGCTGTATCCTTTCCTGCTCAACCGTTGCGGCGACAAGGTGGTCCTGGCAGTGGATACCCATTGCCCTTTTGTGCAGAAAACCATACATAGCAAACGATTCAGTTCGTACGCCGCCTATCTTGCAAAGCTGTTTCTGACCGGGCGCTATCCCGCATTACTCAAAGATAATGTCCATGTCGCAGGGCACTATCCCGACGCAGTAAACCTCAAAGAGCTTTTTTCGCTTACATGAAAGTTACTCTTAAAGAGTTGAAACTTAAAGACAGAGGAGTATTTGAGAAACACCTGCGTTTTTCGCAGCATGAGCTTTCGGTGTATGCATTTGAGAATATCTATATCTGGAAGGGGCTTTTTGAAGTCCGCTGGGCACTTATCGAAGGGGCGCTGTGCGTGTTTTTTAGGGACTCGATAGGCTGTTTTCTGTATCTTTCTCCTTTGTGCCGAAAGACGGAACCGGAGGTTTTACAAAAAGCTTTTTCTGTGATGGATGTATATAATAAAAACCCGGCATTTTCCCATATCGAAAATGTTGAGAAAGCCGATCTTGCGGCATTTCCTGCCGATACCTATCGTATCAAGACAAAAGGAGTTGAGTTTATCTGCAAAAGGGCTGATTTGGCAGGTTTAAAAGGCGATGCCTTTAAATCCAAGCGCTGGGCAGTTAATTATTTCACTTCCCATGCCGATAGAATAGAGTACGTTACGTATACGGATACGCTTAAGGCGGCGTGCCTGCGCCTGTATGAAGAGTGGGCGGCAGGCCGCAGGCAGGGCCATGCCGATCCTCTGTATCGTGCGATGCTTGAAGATAACTACTCTGCGCTGCAGCTGCTCCTTAAAAATTACCGCCATTTTAAATGCCTGGGTCGCGTCGTCAAGATAGGCGGCAACGTAGAAGCCTTCACTTTTGCATTCCCGCTTACTCAAGAGACACTCTGCGTTGCCTATGAAGTTGCCAACCTGAATTACAAGGGCCTTGCCCAGTTTATGTTCAGGCAAGTATGCCGGGAATTGAGCGAATACGAGTATATCAATATTATGGATGATTCGGGGCTTGAGAACCTAAGGAAGGTAAAACTTTCGTACCGTCCTCTACGATGCGCGCCGAGTTTTATCGTTACCAGATACGATGGATAAAAAAATAGACGACGCAGAGTTTATTATATTCGACACCGAGACCACCGGGCTCAACCCGGAAGCAGGTGACAGGATCGTAGAGCTGGCAGCGATACGCTGGAGGGCCGGAAAAGAAATTGCGCAATTTGAGACATTCATCGACCCGAAAAGGCCTATTCAGGATGCTGCTTTTGAGGTCAACGGGATTACGCCGCAGATGCTTCAAAATGCTCCCGAAGCCAAAGACGTCATGCCCCGTTTTCTTGCGTTTATACAAGGTGCTTGTATTTGTTCCTACAATGCGGCATTCGACCTTGGTTTTATCAACAGCGAATTAGAGAGACTTGGTTTGGCGCTGCCGAAAGGAAGTATGGTGGTAGATGTCCTTAAGATGGCGCGCAGGTTGCTGCCCGGGCTTGAGCGCTATGCGCTGTGGTTTGTCGCAGAGAAAATGGGTGCTGCGCATATGCAAGAGCACCGTGCGCTTTCCGACGTGAAGCTTACCCTTGAGGTATTCGAGAAGTTTCTCGCGCGCCTTAAACCAAAAGGAGTCCTGGATACGCTGCACTTGGTGAGCCTTTTCGGTGTTAACTCTGCGCTCTGGGAAGAGGTGAATGGACAGAAAATAGCCAAGATACAGGAAGCAATTGACTTGGGCCTTGCAATTAAGATACAATATCTTTCAAATGCGATGGTCGCGCTTTCAGAACGCCAGGTGGTCCCTAAGGAAGTCACCCGCCAGAAGGGCAGGGCGTATCTGATAGGGCATTGTTGCTTAAGGAACGAAGAAAGGACCTTCAGGATAGATAATATTATCAATGTAGAGGTGGTCAAGACAGGCAAATGAAAAAAGCACCCCTGTTACATAAAAGAGCCGTTTTTGTGCAGAAGATTCTAAGCGTCCTGTTTTTGTCTTTTACCTTATCCGGCTGCGCACTACATTCGAATATATACCGGGCCCGTATGTACGGTAAAAACGCAGAGGCGTCTTACCGGCACGCAGTCGCATACTACCGCAGAGCGATTGCGCAGGCAAAGGCTCCTGCAACTCTCCGGTTTGAATTGGGCAGGTTGTATTATGACCACGGGGATTTTAAGGCTGCGATAGCCCAGCTTCAGGGTGCCGAAACCGCCGTCGCGCAAAAACTGTTGGGCATCGCGTATTACCGAGCAGGTGATTTTGCCGATGCGCTAGAGGTATTCGGCAAGCAGGAGCCCAGCGACGATGAATACCGTTATTATTATGGATTAGCCTCGGAAAAACTCAATCTATTCGACCAGGCGATTGCGCTATACCGCACGGTAGCCTCTTGGGAATTCCTGCCCCTTGCATCAGAGCGGCTCAGCCTTATTGAAAAAGAAGCCAAAGGCGCGCATATACAGGATAAAGATCAAGGTATCGCGCAGCTGTTGCAAAACGCACCTCCTGCCGAAAAGTATCCCCAGGCAGGGGCACTGGTGTTGTTAAGCGATGAGAAAATCGAGGTCACCGAAGAAAATACACAGACGTTTCAGCTCCACTACCTCATCAAGGTCCTTAATGAGCGCGGCAAGGAATCTTACTCTGAGGTGCATGTCGGTTACGATTCTACCTACGAGAAAGTAGAACTGGAATATGCGCGGACCATAAAACCCGACGGCACGTTTGTGGAGGTGGGGAGCCGCCACCTGCGCGACGTATCCAGGTATCTGAATTTCCCTCTTTACAGCAATGCGCGGGTTTTTATCATATCGTTTCCGGAAATAAGCGACGGGGCAGCTATCGAGTATAAGATTAGAGTCCGGCGCAACCGCCTGATCAACGATACGGATTTTGTCGTGCGTTATCCGTTACAGGCGCAAGACCCAATCCTTTCTGCCCGTTTTGAGCTGGCCGTCCCCAACACAAGAACACTTCATTTAAAGACATTAAATGAAGCCTATAAAGATTTTGAAGCTGAACTCAAACCCGAACTTCGGGAGGCTGGTGGCCGGGCCGTGTATCGGTGGCAGTTTAAAGATATCCCTCAGATTATTCCGGAAGCCAATATGCCCCCTGAAGTCGAAATAAACCCCGCATTTTTAGTTTCCAGTTTTTCCGACTGGTCGCAAATTTACCATTGGTGGTGGAAACTGGCAAAGGATAAAATTGCCTCAGACGGCGCGATTCGCAAGAAAGTAAAAGAGTTGATAGCGCAGGCGGGTTCAGACGAAGCAAAGGCCAGGAGCATTTACAATTTCTGTGCCAAAGAAATACGCTACGTAGCCGTTGAGTACGGCCAGGCAGGGTATGAGCCGCACCCGGCAAGCGATATTTTTAAAAATAAATACGGCGACTGTAAAGACCAGGCAATTCTTTTGGTTACAATGCTTAAAGAGGCAGGACTGGTAAGCTGGCCTGTGCTTATCAGTACGAAAGACTACTATAACCTTAATGAGGATTTTCCTGCGCCGTTGTTTAATCATTGCATTGCCGCGGTTGCCTTGGGTGGGCAGACCGTGTTTCTTGACCCTACTGCCGAAACCTGCCCTCTCGGAGACTTGGCAGCAGCAGACCAGAAAAGAAGGGTCCTCGTATTCAAAGAAGACGGTTACGCCATCATGGAAACCCCGCTTTTCGGCAATGACCATAATTGGGTAACGCACGGTTTTACAGTACGCCTTCACCCCGATGAAACGCTGGACGCAGAAAAAAAGGTCCTTACCTCAGGCGTCTACCAGCAGGCACAACGCCATTGGCTGCTCTATACACCCCCTATTTTGATACGCGAACAATTGCAGGCAAAGATCCAGGAATTCTCTATAGGCGCAAAATTAAAAAGGTACGATGTCAGGAACCTTAATAATCTTGACCGGATGTTAGAACTGGAGTATTGGTTTGAAGGGCCGGAATATTTTACCCCGGCAGGAGATTTAAGGATTATGCCCCAGCTGACAAGCCTGGATAGCGCACTGGTATCCAAAGAAGAACGTAAATACCCGATTGATTTACGGATCCTTGACCGCATTGAGACAAAATTCGTATTTACTATCCCCGAGACATTTACCGTCCATTATATACCCGGCAATGTATCGCAAGACAGCCAGTGGCTGGACTATTCCTGTGAGTATATACAAGAAGGCAACAGCCTTGTCTTTACCCAGCACATTGCCCTGAAAAAAGAAACCATCTCTGCGCAGGAATATCCCCGGTTCAAGCAGTTTTTTGAAAAGCTGGCAAAGCGGATCAAGCAGAGAATAATCCTTGAGCGGACAAGGGAATAAGATGAAAGGCCCGTATTATAGCGAGAGGGAACGAAGGCAGTATACGAGGATTGACTCGGTGCTGCCCGTGCAGTTTAAGCTCGTCGATATTCGTAACGGCCAGTATGCGTCGGGATGGCTACAGGGTTTTACGAACAATATCGGCAAAGGCGGCATATGCCTCCAGGTAAACACTATTGACCCTGTGTTGTCCGCGCAGATCCGGGAGAGGAAAGTAAAACTATATATAGAGCTGGAGCTGCCTTTTTACCGCCGGCCCATCGTGACGCAGGCGCACACAGCCTGGATAAAGCGCATCGGTGCAGATGCAGAGAAATATCTTATCGGCTTGAGCTACGAGAGCATAGGCTTTCCAGGATATGTGCACCTGATGCGTTATGTACGGGCAAAAAAGATATTTGTCCCCACGGTAACAGCGATACTTTTATTGTTGGCTGTCGGATTCCTGGGGAATATCTATTTTAACCTCAAGCTCTCTGCTAATAATAAGAAGCTCGTTGAGCAGCTTGTCCTGGTGAACCAACAGTCAGCTGCCGCCGGGCAAAGAATCATCCAGATCCAAGACGAGAAGGCAAGTCTTTCTTCGCAGATTGCTACTCTTCACGCAAGGATTGAGCGCGCAGAAGAGGAAAGGTTGAAGGTATCGGAAATGGCGAAATCAAACGAGTATAAAGCCGGCCAGGAAATAGAAAAACTTAACGCCCTTATTGCGCGGTTGAACCAGGAGATGGCGCGTCTTAGGGAGCAGTTCGCAGCGTCTAAAACCGAAGCCGATAAAGCCAATGAGGCATTGCTTGTCTTGGATGAGAAGAAGGCAGTCCTTCAGAAGGCAAATTTGGAAAAGATGTACGAATGGCTCTCATTGCACCAGAACCCGCGAACCGGCTTGGTAATGAGTTTCGAGGGGGACAAAGATTTAGCAAACTGGGCCTTTGTCTATGACCAATCATTGGCTGCGCAGGCATATGTGTACTTCGGAGATTTCCAGAAGGCAAAAAAGCTGCTTGAATTCTTTGCATCCAGGGCCAAGAGGACCGACGGGCTTTTTATCAACGCCTACTATGCCAGCGACGGCAGCTCTGCCGAATATGCTATTCACAGCGGCCCGAACATCTGGCTGGGTATCGCATTGCTTCAGTATACACAAAAGACCAAGGACAGTTCTTTTGTAGGCCTCGCCGAGGAGATTGCGCAGCGTATTATTGCATTGCAGAATGGAGACAAAGACAAGGGCATACGCGGAGGCCCCAGCGTGCGTTGGTATTCGACGGAACACAACCTTGATGCATACGCATTTTTCACGATGCTGGCTCAGGTGACCGGCA
Source organism: Candidatus Omnitrophota bacterium (assembly GCA_040754255.1). Classification (GTDB taxonomy): domain Bacteria; phylum Omnitrophota; class Gorgyraeia; order Gygaellales; family Profunditerraquicolaceae; genus SURF-25. Next base: position 6,461 of record JBFMDA010000006.1, read on the forward strand.
AAGAGGAGTACCGCCTTGCCGCGGATAACGTATTGCGCTGGCTTACGCAGCATACCTACGACAAAATGGATATACCTATTCTGCGGGGCAAGGGAGATTCTACTATTGCCACGGATACCTATGCCTGGTCGATTGCGGCGATTGGCCCGGAAAGGCTTTTAGCGCTTGGCATGAATCCCGATAAAATCATTGAGTTTGCAGAAGAGAATTGTGCCAAAGAGGTCTTTTTTATCCGCCCCGGCGGCACCGCGGTAAAAATAAAGGGGTTTGATTTTGCGCCGCAGAGGCATTTGGCAAGGGGAGGCGTGGTGTCCACCGAGTGGACTGCGCAGATGATTGTAACACTAAAGATAATGGCTGCATTTCACCAGAAAAAAGGGGAAGCTGCCCTTGCGAAAGAGTATTTAAGAAAAGCCGACGCCTATACGGGAGAATTATTGAGCATGAGTATTTCAAGCCCTTCGCCTTCAGGCCAGGGCGAAGGATGCCTTCCGTATGCCAGCAGCGATTTCGTGGATACCGGCCACGGGTGGATGACGCCCAAAGGCTCCTCTACCGGTTCTATTGCCGGGACTGCCTATGCCCTTTTTGCCTATTACGGCTACAATCCCCTCTCCCTTGAGGAATGAAGCCCATTTTTAAAAGAATCTATCAGCAACTCTACGCCTCTCTAGGGCCGCAAGGCTGGTGGCCGGCTGAGACGCCGTTTGAAGTAATTATCGGCGCAATCCTTACACAGAATACTAATTGGCACAATGTCGCTAAGGCCATATCCAACCTTACGTATGCAAAGGCCATAACTGCGCGCACATTATATTCCCTCCCCCGCAAGAGGCTTACCCGACTGATCCGCCCTGCCGGGTATTACAATATCAAATCAGAGCGGCTTGGGTGTTTTTTGAAGTTTTTGTTTACCCGCTACGGCGGAAGCGTACGCAAGATGCGTAACCAAGAACTCGACGCACTGCGGCTCCAGCTGTTATCGGTGAAAGGGATAGGCCCCGAAACAGCGGATTCGATACTTTTATACGCACTGGGTAAGCCCGTATTCGTGGTCGATGCGTATACCAGGAGAATATTCGCGAGGCATTCCTTGATCAGGGGAGACGAAGACTACCACGCCATTCAAAATTTGATTATGAGAAACCTAAAAAGGGATGTACAATTATTTAATGAATTTCATGCGCTCTTGGTCGAAGTAGGCAAAAGATTCTGCCGTAAGAAGAGCCCCCGGTGTGCCTGCTGCCCCTTGCAACAGTTTAAATGAAAAACAGTGTGCGTAATATACCTACAACCAGAAACAGAATAGCTATCGCTTGGCAGGCGGCCGTATTTTGTGCGTGTCTTATGTCCCCCGCCATTGCCCAGGAACCCCTTCGTTACGATATTACCGCCGTACTTGACCCCGCGCAGCATACGGTGAGCGCCCGCCAAAAAGTAACCTTTATCAATCCTACCTCCAAGCCGCTTAAGGAGGTCTATTTTCATGTGTATCCGCACCGCAAATACACCAATGATGAAGTCAGGTTTATTTACCGCTATGCCGGTTACTTCAAAATCAACCCTTTCCCCGAAGGATTTCAGTCCGGTGATTTAAGGATTGAATCGATTGCCTCCGCAGGGGGAAACCTTACGTATCGCTTTGAAGGAAGTGACCAAACAATCCTGAAAGTCAATTTAGAGAAAGAACTTAAGCCGCAGGAATCAATAGAGATAGACATATTATTTCAGGTGGATATCCCCCATGCCTACGGAAGGTTTGGCTGGCATAGGGATATTATCACAATGGTGCGGTGGTATCCGATTGCATGCGTTGTTGATAGCAATGGTTGGCACAATTATCCATTTTACCTCTATCATCAACCCTACTTCAGTAATGCAGCCCATTATCGCGTCAGGCTTACTCTTCCTAAGGGCCAGGTCGTGGCTTCCACTGGGTATGTGCAATCAAGCCGCGACAATCCCGACGGCACCAAAACCATTTTTATTGAGACAGAGTATCCGGTCAGAGATTTTAGCCTCGGCGTTTCAGCGCGTTTTAAAGTGCACACCCTCAAAGCCGGCCATTGTCAAATACGGGCATATTACCTTCAAGGCGATGAACAACGCGCAGCACAGGCCGCAGAATGCGCGCGGGACCTTATGAATTTCTATACGGCAAGATTCGGAGAGTATCCTTACCGCCAATTTAATATCGTGCCCAGTTTTCTCGGTTACGGAGGAGTGCAATCCTCCAATCAGATATTTATTGATACGCGCGCTTTCCGGTTACCGAAATTTCTTAGCCGCTATTTCGACTTTCTCATTTCCCACGAAACCGGCCACCAGTGGTTTTTTAATATGCTCGGTTCCGATGAGTATAAGGAGATGTTCCTTGATGAAGGCGTTAATTCTTTTTGGGTGCTGCAGCATCTTGAGCATAAATACGGTTACAATGCCTGGGTAATGGAGTTACCGAAGCCGTTTGCCTGGTTCGTCCCGAATTTTTCTTTCCGGCAAGCCAGTATTGCCAGGTACGTGTATATGGCGACGCACGGCCTTGATTCCGCCGTAATCAGCGATTTGTCGAGTTTTCAAGAGCCCTCCTCGATATTTGCCATTACCTACGGCAAGGGCGCAGGCGTGCTTGAGATGCTCAGGCGTTTGATCGGCGACGGCGCATTTACCAGGGCAATGAAACGCTATACCCAAGAGTTCCGTTTTAAGAATATCGGCCTTGCGGATTTCATCCGTATTTTTAACGAAGAGTCGCATCAGGATCTGCGCTGGTTTTTTTACGAATGGCTTAAGACGAAACGGTCTTGCGATTATGCCATCAAGTCGTTGCGCAGGGATGCGGTGGTGATTGAGAACCGCGGCTCAATCCGCATGCCGGTAGAGGTAATGGTGTGGTATAGGGACGGTACGCAAGAGCTGTTGTATTGGGACGGCAGGGGCGTTTCGGAAGCGATCCCGCTGAAGCAGGGCGGGGTCAAAAAAATACAGGTTGACCCGGACAACAAAATCGTCTTTGACCTTGACCGGACGAACAACGCGTGGCCGGTGTCTGTCCGTGCAACAGCAGTCCCCTTGTATTATTTCGCTTACGAGATACCGGTGTTGTTGCCGCGGGACTCGTATCAGGTGGTTACAGGGCCCAGCGTAGGGGGTTCGTCGCTGGGACTGGCATCTTCCGTGCAGAAGCCAAACGATGCGCTTGTGCGGATATCTTCTGTCTATGATTTCGCAGGCTCGGCGCTAGATTCCAAACTCAATTATGAACTCAGCCATTTATTCAATGCGCAATACGCGGCAGGCTTAGAGCTTTTTGATTATGAATCAAGCAAAGAGAAAAACGACTTAAGCGGAGGCAAGCTTTACCTGAGAAAAGAATTATGGCCTTCCAGCTACGGATTGCTTGACCTCAATGACCACGTAACTTTTTACCTTCTTCGCGACAAAAAGTTGGAGAGCACTGCCGGGCTCAATGGCCAGGAGAACACGGATCAACTGCATTACCTCAAAAGGGATGAAGCAATAATCGGGGTTACAGGCTCTTTCGGCCGCTACGGCCCATACGCAGACCCGGCCTGCGGATGGAAGATTATTCCCACGCAGGAAATTGCCGGCCATTTTCTTGGGGGGCACAGCGCATTCTGGCGCACGAGCCTGGATGTCGTGAATTATCATTTGCTTATTCCGCGCTCCCAGCATAAAATAGCTACGCGGGTAAAGACCGGCTGGGGAGAGCCTTCGGATAAAAAGCTCTTTCAGCTAGGCGGGCCGGAAGGGCTGCGGGGGTTTAGTTTTAAAACCATAGAAGGCGCGCATATGGTATTGGGGAGTTTTGAATACCGCGCACCCTTGACAACAGATTCAAAACTTTATTTCTTAGATAATATATTTTGCCTGCATACGGTCCAGGCGGTCGGTTTCTTTGATATCGGCAAGGCATGGGACAGCGATTTCGACGGCAGCCACTTTAAAAAGGATATCGGAGTGGGCTTACGGTTTCATTTTGACCTCATAGGTTTTCTTGAAAAACTGGTTATCAGGATAGATGTAGCGCAGGCTGTGCCTGCGCATAAGGAAGAGCCTCATGTATGGTTCGGGGTGAGCCAGACATTTTAAAATGCCTATATTCGAATTCATATGCCAGGAATGCGGCGTGCAATTTGAATATCTTGTGCGCCAACGTGACGAACGGGTGGTCTGCCCTCGATGCCAGGCCAAAACCGTAAAAAAAGTCCTTTCGACTTTTGCGTTTGCTTCGAAAGGCCAGTCCGGCAGCAGTAGCGCTTCTTCGGGTTGCGGTAGTTGCACGAGCCATAACTGCGCGCAGTGCGCAAGGTAAGGTATGTATGGTACGCAAAGGACGTTTACTGATGCTCCTGAGGCGGCTTATCAAGATTAATTCCCAGAATCCGCCGGGTAACGAACGCGAAATCGCCCTTTTTGTCAAAGCACACCTGGAAAAAATAGGAATGAAGGCGCGTATTTATGAATTCAAAAAGAAACGCAGCAACGTCGTGGCAGTCCGGCAAGGGCGGCATAAGAAACATTCGCTGCTTATTACGCCCCACCTGGATACCGTGCCTGCGGGCAAGAGCTGGAAGTATGGCCCATTTTCCGGCACGCGTTGTAAAGACAAGGTGTATGGGTTGGGCGCAACGGATTGCAAGGGAAATCTTGCATCTTTGCTTGAAGCGCTTCAAAGCCTGGCTGAAAAGAAAGCGGTATTGCCGTATACGTTGGTTTTTGCAGCCACTGCCGACGAGGAGAGCGGTTCTGCGCAAGGGCTTATTCCGTTGCTTGCAAAAGGGATCCTTGCGCCTTCTGCCGCGGTGGTGCTGGATGTCAGCGATTTCGATATCGTTGTAACCCAGAAAGGGCTGATGCATCTTAAGGTCAAGGTGCAGGGGAAAAGGGCGCACGGCGCCTACCCCTACCGGGGCAAGAATGCAATTGATATGTCCCTGCGCGTGTTGGATGAGGTCAAACGATACAGGTTTGACTACCGCAGGATCCCATTATTGAAATTCCCGACGGTGAATATCGGCACCATCAGGGGAGGGGATAAGGTGAATATAGTTGCCGATTGGTGTGAATTTGAGCTTGATTACAGGTTCTTACCTGAGATGTCTGCGCAGAGAATACTGCGCGACCTCAAAACCATACTGCGCAGGCACGCCCGGAAGTCCAAAATTGAAATTGAGGGAATCCAGAAACCTTACTGTATTGATACGCGCCATCCTCTTGTTGCGTCCTTGAGGGCGGCAATGAAGAAATGCCGGGTGCGTTCGCATATCAGGGGGTCTGAGGGAGCTACGGTGATAACCTTTTTTCAGGACAAGGGGATTCCCGCAGTCGCAACCGGCTTTGGTGCTGAGGCATGCGCCCACATTGCTGATGAGTATGCGCGCCTCTCCTGGCTTTGCAAGGGCGCAGAGGTGCTGGAAGAATTTCTTACCCATTATAACGCCATAAAAGAGGAGTAGTTATCTATGGAAGGGATTACCTATCTTAAGAAGCCGCGGCTTAAAAGCCCCTATCTCATTGTTGCCTGGCCGGGCATGGGAGAGGTGGCATTCAAGGCAGCAATGTACCTTATAGATACGCTTAAGGCCGAAGAATTCGCTTCAATACCCCCCGCAGATTTTTTCTATCTCACAGACGTCATCGTGCAAAAGGGCGTGTTTGAGCTTCCGCAGCTGCCGTTTAGTAAATTTTACTTCTGGAAAAATAAAGATATGGCACACGACATCATTATTTTTGTCAGCAATGCCCAGCCGGATTTGGCGAAAGCCCAGGAGTATTGTGAAAAGATACTTCTTCTGGCCAAGGCCATGAAAGTGGAGCGCGTTATTAGCTTTGCGGCCATGCCTCAGGCCATAGACCACACGCAGCAGCCGCAAGTATGGTATGCCTCTTCTTCCGAGCAGGTCAATGCATTTTTAAAAAAATATACACTTCAACTTTTACCCGAAGGCCAGGTAAGCGGCTTAAACGGCCTCTTCCTGGGCTTAGCCAAAAAGGAAGGATTTGAAGGATTTTGCCTTTTAGGCGAAATCCCGTTATATACGATTCAGATTGAGAACCCCAAAGCCTCCCGCGCGGTGCTTGAGGCTTTTGCGGCGATTGCGCGCATACCGTTAGACCTTAACGAATTAACCGAGCAGGAGCATCTTGTCGAAAACCAGATTAATAACCTTCTTGAATATCTCAAGGTCGGTCCTGCCCCGGGCCCTATCGGCGACGAAGAGATCGAGAAGATAAAAAAGTCATTAAGCCAGCTTACGCGGCTGCCCAGTTCGATAAAAGAGAAAATTGATAAGCTCTTTCTTCAGGCAGGGCAAGATATCTCCAAGGCGAATGAGCTGAAGTCCGAATTAGATAAGTGGAATGTGTATAAGGAGTACGAAGACCGCTTTCTCGATTTATTCAAGAAAAACAAGGAAAAAAATAATTGAGCGGCAATGGGATAAAAGCGTTGCTTTTTGACCTCGGCAACGTGCTCGTAGATTTCGACCACTGGATTGCAGTAAAAAAACTTGCCCCCCTAAGCGGCAAAAGCCCCGATGAGATTTATTCCCTTTTTTTTGATTCAGAACTCACACAGCTATTTGAAGAAGGCAAGATTTCTCCTGAGGATTTCTTTATACAAATAACACAGGCGCTCGGTGTCTCTGTGCCTTTTACCCAGTTCTTGCCGATTTGGAACAATATCTTTTTTCAAACCGCAGAGAACCGCCTCGTATATTCCTTAGTGCGCACGCTAAAGGCTAAATACCGCGTGGGGCTTATCTCTAACATTAATACGTTACACTTTGAGTTCCTGAGGCAGACGACGCCGATATTTGATGCATTCGATTTCCTCATTACTTCTTATACGGTCGGCGCAGTCAAACCGAAACCCCGGATATACCAAGCGGCCCTGGAAGCTGCCGGTGCGCGTGCGCAAGAGTCGTTTTATGTCGACGATAGGATTGAACTGATCCGCGCGGCCCGTACCTTAGGTATGCACGCATATGTCTATACAGGGTTCGCGCAACTGGCGCTTGATCTTGCAGGGTGCGGTATCGCGCAAGGAGCGTTGCACAGTGAAAACGCATAAATATCAAAAACGCATTTACAGGGACTGGGCCAGATCGGGGCAACTTAAAAAAACGCACGTGGTTGTGCAAGAAACAGACCTGGCAGTCTATTGCGACCCGGCGGCTGACCCGTTATTTATCGAAAGAAGGGTACAAGTATACCGCCGGCAGATAGAGGGCTATATAGCCAAAGACAGGCGGTTCCTTGAATCTTTAAAGCCCGTTGAAGTAGAGTTGCGTGCCCCTGCCATCGTAAGAAATATGGCAACGCAGGCAAAGAAAGCGAATGTGGGCCCTATGGCAGCGGTTGCCGGCGCAATCGCCGAAGCGGTGGGGAGGGATTTGTTAAAGAAGGGGCATACAGAGGTGATAGTTGAGAACGGAGGCGACCTGTTTTTAAAAATAAAAAAACCGCGGCTCGTCGGATTCTATGCGGGCACTTCACCTTTCTCGGGCAGGATTGCGCTTGAGGTAAGACCCGAAGATACGCCTGAAGGCATATGTACTTCATCGGGGACAGTAGGGCATTCGCTGAGTTTCGGCTGTGCTGATAGCGTTGCCATTGTCTCTACGAACGCTGCATTAGCCGACGCAGTTGCTACGGCGTGCGCAAACCTTGTGAGCGGTACGCAGGATCTGCCCAAGGCCGTTACCTTTGCGCGTTCGGTTGGCGGCATCAAGGGGGTAGTGATAATAGCCAAGGGAAACCTTGCCAGCTGGGGAAGCATTGTATTCTCGGTAAAGGGGGCGAAAAAATAATAATTTTCAAGAAGCGCCACCGCCACCGCCGTTTTTTTAAATAAAATTATTTTCTCGACGGAAACTCCGCCATTTTCATCGTAAATTATTATAAAAAAATCTTGACAATGCATAGTATATACAGTATGATACAGGTAAATAAAATAGAGGACGGAGGTTGAAAATTTAAATTGAAAAAGTAGGAAGCACTAACAGGGCTCTTGATTTTAGCAGGAGCCTATTTTTTTAAATCCTCATGAAAACCATAGGCTTAACGTACGATTTAAAGACAGACTATAAGTTTAAAGACGATGACCCGCCTGATGCGGCCGCGGAATTCGACCACCCTTCTACCATTGATGTAATCGCCGACGCAATAGAATCGCAGGGGTTTAAGATAAAACGCATTGGAAATGTTGAGAGCCTTTTGGAAAAGGTAGATACCCTTAACGTGGATATGGTATTTAATATTTCGGAAGGGATCTCCGGGAGGAACCGAGAATCGCAAGTTCCCATGCTGCTTGAGATGCGCAATATCCCTTTTGTAGGCGCAGATGCGCTCACATTGGGGGTAACCCTTGATAAAATTATGGCGAAAAAAATCTTTATCGCCGAAGGGATACCCACGCCGAAGTTTTTCGAAATCAAGAATATCACGGAAAATCATTTACACATTGACCATCTCAAATTCCCTTTGATTGTAAAGCCGCGCTTTGAAGGCTCTTCAAAGGGCTTAAGCGAATCCTCCCGGGTCGAAAGCATAGACGAACTTAAGAAACAGGCCGAGTACATCATCTCTTTTTATAAACAACCCGCGCTCGTAGAAGAATTCATCCGAGGGGAAGAACTGACGGTCGCTCTTATAGGCAATGACCCGCCTGAAGTATTGCCTCCGGTCCACATCAAGATCGACGGCAGATATAAACTGCACGATAAATTTTATACCTTTGAGCGCATTACTTCAGACAGGCTGGAATATGTCTGCCCGGCGCGCATCAGCCAGGAGCTGAAAAAAGAACTCTCCGAGCTGGCCCTAAAAGTATATGACACGGTTGAATGCAAGGATTTTGGTAGGGTGGATTTTAGGGTTGACGAAAACGGCAAACCCTATGCACTCGAAATTAACCCCTTGCCTTCCTTGTCCACCGAAGACGTATTTATGGTGGTGGCAAAGGCGATAGGCATTACGTACGAAGAGATAATCGGCCGGATATTGCGCAGTGCCTTTAAGAGGTATAACCTTAATTAAATGAAAGTAGCGCTTACTTACAACCTGAAAAGGGAAGACGAAAGCAAGCCTGCGGATTATTTTTCCGAATTTGATTCTGAAGAGACGATCCAGGCTATCACGTCTGCGCTTGCCACAAAAGGCCATTCGGTAATTTCAATTGACGCTGCGCAACGCGACATATTTACCTGCCTCAAGCGCCATGCACCCGACATGGTATTCAATATCGCCGAAGGAGCTTCCAATAGGCTGCGTGAATCAGAGATTCCGGCGATACTCGATTTTTTAAAAATCCCCTATACCGGATCAAACACAGTCGCCTTGGCCCTGGCACTTAACAAAGGCATCACCAAAAAAATCCTCAGGGCGGACAATATTCCTACCCCGCCTTTTCAGATTTTCGTAAAAGGCAACGAACCGCTTAATCCGGCGTTACGTTTCCCCCTCATCGTAAAGCCTAATCGGGAAGGTTCCGCAAAGGGCATCAGCGTGACCAACGTCGTGAAGACACGCGAAGACCTGTATGCCAAAATCAAAGAGATTATTGCGCTCTATAAACATGAAGCGCTGGTCGAGGAGTTCATTGAAGGCAGGGAGCTGACCGTTGGGATCTTAGAAAACGGCAAAACCACGGTGCTGCCTATCCTTGAGATCGATTTCTCTACGTGCCTAAAGAGCGGTGAATATTTTTATTCATGGCGGATGAAAGAGTACCAGGGCGATGCGGAGATGGGTCTTACTCCTACGTTTCACTGTCCGGCAAACCTCGATAAGGAGATAGAACAAAAGATAAAAGACGTTGCCTTAAGGACCCACCGCGCTGTCGGGTGCCAGGATATATCGCGTACGGATATCCGCTTGAGCAAGGAGAATATTCCCTACGTGCTTGAGATAAACCCCCTGCCCGGCCTTAACCCCAAAGAATCAAATTTTCCTTTGATGGCGTATGCGGCAGGTATGAAATACGAGGATCTTATAGAGGCGATATTGTTAAGCGCCTCGGAAAGGAAGGGTTGAATTGAGCAATAGTCTGCATAGCAATCCGCTGGCTTCCGAGCATCAGAAAACAATACAGGAATCCGCAGTAACCACTCGCCCTTCGCGCAGGCCGCTCGATTACCAACAGATAAGCCTTTTTAAGGACGTCAATCCCCTGGATTGGGAAGATTGGCATTGGCAGTTGAAAAATCGCATTTGTAAGCTTGAGCAGGTTTCCCAGATAATAAAACTTACTCCGGAAGAGGAACAAGGAATAAAAAATGCCAAAGGCAGGATGGCGATGTCGGTAACACCCTATTGGATTACCCTGGCTGATCCCGATGACCCGACCTGCCCTATCAGGCGCCAGTGTATCCCTACCTCCCATGAGTTCAAGATTAGCCCCCACGAAATGGTTGATCCTTGCGGGGAAGATAATAATTCTCCTGCCCCGCACCTGGTGCATCGTTATCCCGACCGTATACTCCTGCTCGCAACCGAATCGTGCGCTATGTATTGCCGGCATTGTACGAGGCGCAGGCTTGTAGGCCATGTGCAGGAATCGGAGAATTACTCGAATAAATGGGATGCGGCGCTTGAGTATTTACGCTCCAACAAAAAGATCCGCGACGTACTCATTTCCGGAGGGGATCCCCTCCTCCTTGAGGACGGAGTCCTGGATGAGTTGCTTGGAAAGGTGCGAAGTATCCCCCATATAGAATTTTTGCGCATCGGCACCCGTATCCCGGTGACGCTGCCTCAGCGCATTACCGATAATCTCATTGCGACCCTGAAGAAATATGCCCCGCTCTGGATTAGCATACACTTTAATCACCCGAAAGAAATAACCAAGCGTACCAAAAATGCCTGCGGATTACTTGCTGACGCGGGATTCCCCCTTGGCAGCCAGACAGTACTGCTCTCGGGGATAAACGACAGGCCCTATATTATGCGCAGGCTTATGCAGGAGCTTTTAAAGATAAGGGTGAGGCCCTATTACATATATCAGTGTGACCTGGTACGGGGCACACAGCATTTCAGGACCCCGGTGAGCGTAGGCATTAATATCATAGAGAAGCTCAGAGGGCATACCTCTGGGTATGCGGTCCCGGTATATGTGATTGATGCCCCTGGCGGCGGCGGCAAGATACCTATTGGGCCTAACTATATCCTTTCGCAGGCGAAAGGCAAATACGTCATCCGAAACTATAAGAATAAGGTCTATACCTACCTTGAGTAGTAACCTCCCCTTTTTTAAAAGAACGGGCCAAGCTCATTTTACTTGACCCGTTTTTCCAAGTAGTATATAATAATACTCCCTTGTTTTTATTCTTAACACACAAGGAGATTATTGCCTATGAGTGCCAATAATAAAAGAAGCATCATCCTCCTAGGGCATGCCCAATCCGGTAAAACCTCCCTTTCAGAAGCGCTGCTGCATGCCTGTAAGGCCACTTCCCGCAGGGGAGCGGTCACCGACGGCACGACGGTCAGCGACTACAGCCCCGATGAAATAGAAAGAAAAAGCTCCATTAATTCAAGCCTCTTGTACTGCGAGTATAAAGAATGCAGAATTCAGATTATCGATGCGCCCGGCTATGCGGATTTCTTCGGCGAGGTTATCTCAGGCGTAAGGGCCGTGGACGCTGCGCTGTTGGTCGTAGACGCAACGGCTGGCATTGAGGTCGGCACCGAACGGGCCTGGCAGATGCTTGAGCAGGCTAATTTACCCGGTTGTATATTTATAAATAAAATAGACAAAGAAGGAGTAAACCTTAACAAGGACATCGCAGAAATCAGGGAGCGGCTTTCCAAGAAGGCCGTGTGCGTAGACTCGTTTGAATCCGCAGAGCTCGTTGAGACTATTGCCGAGAGTGACGACAAGCTTCTTGAGAAATACCTCGAAGGCACGAGACTCTCTCAGGAAGAATTGATGAAGGGGCTAAAAGACGCGGTGATAAAGCGCAGGATATTTCCTATCCTTACCGGTTCTGCCCTGGCCGATAAGGGGATACCTGAATTATTGGAAGTGATATGCCGCTATATGCCCAATCCCCTGGAAAGGCCGGCCATAGACGCAAAGAACCCTTCCGTACCCGACGAGAAAAAAGAGGTAGTTGCGCAGGAGGGCGGGTCTTTAAAGGCCTTTGTCTTTAAGTCCATTTCCGATCCTTACGTAGGGCAATTAACGCTTCTGCGCGTATATGCCGGTACCCTGGTAGCGAACACCGGGTTTTATAACGTCAATAAAAAGGCCAAGGAAAGGATAGGCCCGATTTACATCCTGCAGGGCAAGGAACAGCGTTCGGTTGAATCAGCGGAGTGCGGCGACATAGTGGCGATAGCAAAACTTAAAGAAACCAACACATCCGATTCGCTATGCGAAGAGAAGAACCAGGTCTTGTTTGAGCCTATTGTATTCCCGGAGCCGGTCATCTCAGCTTCAGTGAAGCCTAAATCGCGCCACGACGAAGATAAAATATCTGGCGCCTTAAGTAAGCTCGCCGCCGAAGACCCGACCTTTAAGATAAGCCACGACCCGCAAACAAAAGAATTAATTATCTCCGGGCTTGGCGATTTACATCTTGCGATTATGGTCGAGAGGATGAAAAAGCGGTTCAACGTCGAAGTTGATTTAGGGACGCCCAAGGTCTCCTATAAAGAAACGATTACCAAGAGCACTAAAGTCCAGGGAAAGTTTAAGCGCCAGTCAGGCGGCCGTGGCCAGTACGGAGATGTGTGGATTGAAATCAACCCGCTTGCGCGCGGCAAGGGGTTTGAGTTTGTGGATAAAATTTTCGGAGGCGCCATCCCCCGCAATTACATCCCCTCCGTGGAGAAGGGGGTTTCACAGGCATGCCTGGAAGGCGCAGTAGCCGGTTATCCGATAGAAGACATCCGCGTGACGCTCGTTGACGGCTCCTACCATGAGGTTGACTCATCCGATATGGCGTTCCAGATTGCCGGGGCGATGGCTTTAAGAAAAGCCATACTGGAAGCAGGGCCGGTGCTTCTTGAGCCTATTATGGACGTAGACATTACCATACCGGAAGATTATCTCGGTGCGATTTCCGGGGATATTAACTCCCGTCGCGGACGAATCATGGGCATGGACATAAAAGGCAAATTGCAGGTGGCGAAAGCCCAGGTCCCCCAGTCAGAGATGTTTACGTACGCAAACGACCTGCGTTCGCTTACCGGGGGCAGGGGCTCATACAGTATGCGTTTTTCTCATTATGAAGAAGTTCCGCATAAAATAGCCTCGGCCATTATAAGTAAGTATCAAGAAAGCAAGAAACAGGAAGAACAGTAGCGTAAACAGTTCTTCGTTGTTCCTTAAACACCAAGGCCTTGCCATGAAAATCGGAATTGTCTCAATCCCCGATATCCCTGAGGGCACGCGCGCGATTAAAGATGAGCGCCTTGATGCGGTGCATGCGCTCACCAAGTCGAAGAAAAAGACCTATTGCGCAGTGGAAGTAGTCACAGAAACAGCTCTTTTGGATGCAGACGTACTTTTAGTGCATACGGATTCCCTCGCCGACCTTATTTTAAAAGACCTGGAGTTTGTGGAGAACAGATTATCCCGCGCCTCGGAAGAGCCAGAAAAAGCGGTGCTGGAAAAGTTAAAGGCCGTACTTGAGAGCGAGCATTGTGTCTTCACAAGCGTTTTAAGCGACGCAGAGAAACGCTTGCTTTGCGGATATGGGCTCCTGACCAACAGGCCAATAACCCTCTTTATGCCGCAAGAGATGCCTGATTATAACGCAGCCCTCTTTAAGGCGCTGCACGAAGGAGGCTTCATCAATTTCCTGACTACGGGAGAGAAGGAATCACGCTCGTGGCTGATCAAAAAAGGTGCGACTGCCTGGGAAGCCGCGGGGGTAATTCATTCGGATATTCAGAAAGGTTTCATCCGCGCCGAGATTATCAGTTACGATGATTTTATCCGCTCAGGCGGGGAAACGCAAGCCAAGCAGGCAGGAAAATTGCGCCTGGAGCAGAAAGAATATGTCATGCAGGATGCGGATTTAGCAAATTTCCGCTTTAACAAATAAGGAACAGCACGGGGAATAAAGAAGAATGGTAAAGATTACGCGCGCGCTTATCAGTGTTTCCGACAAAACCGGCATCGTGGAGCTGTGCCAAGAGTTAAAAAAATGGGGGGTTGAAATCCTCTCTACGGGCGGTACGGCAAAATTGCTGCGCGAAAATAATATTACCGTAAAAGAGGTGTGCGAATACACGGGTTTTCCTGAAATGCTCGACGGCCGGGTAAAGACCTTGCATCCCAAGATCCACGGCGGCCTGCTTGCGCTCAGGGAAAATCCGCAGCACCTCCAGAGCCTAAAAGACCAAGGCATAGGCCTCATCGACATGGTGGTGGTTAACCTTTACCCGTTTGAGAAAACCATCGAGAAGCCGGGGGTTGCCATTGAGGAAGCAATTGAGAATATCGACATCGGCGGTCCTTCAATGTTGCGCTCTGCGGCTAAAAATTACCGCTGGGTCTGCGTAATCTCAAGCCCTTCCCAGTACCCCGGCGTAGTCGAGGAATTACGCAAATACAGCGGCAGCATATCGCAGGAATTGATGCGCGATTTGGCGGCAGAGGTATTCGAGCGCACAAGCCATTACGACGGGGCAATCAACCGGTACTTAAGGTCAACTATCCGTAGTAAAGAAGGAATGCCTGCCGATACCTGGCCTGCTGAATTCAACCTGCGTTTAGAAAAAATACAGGAACTGCGTTATGGGGAGAACCCGCACCAAAAGGCCGCACTGTACCGGGAAAAGGGCAAAACCAAGGGCCTGGTTAATTTGACGCAGTTGCAGGGCAAAGAGCTCTCATTCAATAATATTTTAGACCTGCATTCGGCTTGGGAGCTGGTGAAGGAATTCAGCTGCCCGGCAGCGGCGATTATCAAACATAATAACCCCTGCGGAGTCGCAGAAGACGGGACGCTTAAGAAGGCGTATTACCATGCCTGGAAGAGCGATGAGCTCTCTTCCTTTGGCGGAATTGTGGCGCTGAACAGACAGGTCGACCTTGAAGTCGCGTCACTCATTCTTAAGAGCGGTTTCAGGGAATGCATCATCGCACCACGGTATCAGCCCGCAGCCCTTGATTTATTTAAGACGAAAAAGAATCTGCGCGTCCTGCTGTTGCATGAGCTAGAGCCAGTTGACGAATTAGAGTTCAAGCGCATCAGCGCAGGGCTACTCCTGCAGGATAAAGATATGGCCTGCCTTACACAGGGGGACTTAAAAATTCCGACCAAGAAAAAACCTACCAAGAAGCAGCTTGAAAGTCTTATATTCGGCTGGAAGGTTGCCAAGCACGTAAAATCTAATGCGATAGTCCTTACCCAGGCCACCAAGACTGTAGGTATAGGCGCAGGCCAGATGTCCAGGGTAGATTCCGTTTTTATCGCAAGGCATAAAGCCGGTGCCCGTGCTAAAAATTCCTGCCTTGCCTCCGACGGGTTTTTCCCTAAGCCGGATGCAGTCAGGGAAGCCTCGCGCGCCGGCGCAAAAGCGATAATTCAGCCGGGCGGCTCTATTGCTGATGATGAAATCATCAAAGCCTGTGATAGATACGGCATTGCAATGGTCTTTACCGGCATCCGCCACTTCAAACACTAACCGTTTAATCCGTTCGGTCCGTTATATCCGTTGTGTTGTAACGATAGCAACGAGAGTGCCGATGATGTCCTACCCAGAAGCAGTCGCGTATCTAGAGTCTTTCGTTAACTACGAAAAGATCCCTTGGTATCCTTATAAAAGGTCGGTAAAGCTGAAGCGCATCAGGGATTTTTTGGCCAGCATAGGTAATCCGCACCATGCATTGCGCTGCGTGCATGTTGCCGGCACCAAGGGCAAGGGTTCGACATCTGCGTGTATCGCCTTTATGTTACGCGCCGGCGGTTACCGCGTAGGCTTGTATACCTCTCCACACCTATCGGATTTCAGGGAGCGGATACGGGTTTTATCCGCAAGAACGCCGCAGGAGCCTTTGGGCCACGCATTTGAAGGAATGATTACGAAGGACGCGTTAGCCCGTCTCTTATCACAATTGAAACCGGCCATTGAGAGATATCGCCGGGTTTCTAAATATGGCGCCCTTTCATTTTTTGAAGTATATACCTCTTTGGCTTTCTTATATTTTAAAGAGAGAAAAGTCGATATCGCGGTATTAGAGACAGGCCTGGGAGGAAGGCTTGATGCGACTAATGTGGTGGATCCTTTGGTATGTGCGCTTACCCCCATAAGCTATGAACACACCCGGCAATTAGGGAATACCTTGGAGAAAATTGCAAAAGAGAAGGCCGGGATAGTAAAGTCTCCGGGCGTAATCGTGATAAGCGCGCCGCAGAGTAAGGACTCAGGCAGGGTAATTAGGGAACGGTGTGCCCGGGTAGGCGCGCACTTATTCACAGTGGGGAAAGATATCCGCCTTAAAAGAACCGGTATGCTATTTAGCGTGCAGGGGTTATTTAGCAAGTACCCGAATTTAAAAATCAAACTCCTGGGATCTCATCAGCGCATCAATGCCGCGGTAGCCATAGGTGTTGTTGAAGGGTTGAGGTATGCAAATATCAGGATAGACAATAGGTCAATTCGCAAAGGGCTCAGCTGTACCTTTTGGCCGGGCAGATGCGAGGTTGTTGCCAGGGCGCCGCTTGTCATACTGGACGGCGCACAAAATAAGGCTTCTGCCTTGGCGTTAAAAAAGGCAATCAGGGAAAATTTCAGGTATAAAGATTTGATCCTGGTGTTAGGCATTTCACAAGATAAAGATATACAGGGCGTCTGTAGCGCGTTGCGCAACCTGGCCGATACGGTTATCTTAACCAAGGCATGCACCATCCGGGCGAGCGAGCCGCAGCAGCTTTATGGCTATTTTGCCGGTAAAAGGCGTTTTCTTACCGCAGATACAAAGAGCGCAAGGCTATTGGCAGAGGCGGTGGCAGGTAAAAACGACCTTGTGTTGGTTACCGGGTCTTTTTTTGTGATAGGTGAATTCAGGAGATGTTTTTTTGATACTGATACTCATTTACGTCGCAATAGCGTTTCAGCGTCTTAAAAAGTAAGATATACCATGTCTCGCTCAGTACTACAGGAAACCATCGCGGCTATCATTACGGCGTTCGGCGAATCCGCAATCGGCGTCATCAGAATCAGCGGGAAAGACGCACTCTCTATCGCGGATACTATTTTTCTTTCTCCTGGCGGGAAGAAGCCTTCTGAACGTAAGAGCTATACCGCCTGCCATGGTTGGATTACAAAGAGCCAGGGCGCAGAAATAATAGATGAGGTACTCTTG
The DNA here is from genome assembly GCA_040754255.1 of Candidatus Omnitrophota bacterium. Lineage (GTDB taxonomy): Bacteria > Omnitrophota > Gorgyraeia > Gygaellales > Profunditerraquicolaceae > SURF-25. Next base: position 23,805 of record JBFMDA010000006.1, read on the forward strand.
ACTGTATTCCGCGCCCCCAGGAGCTACACCGGAGAAGATTGCGTTGAGATAAGCTGTCACGGCAGTATCGTCGGATTACGCGCAGTGCTTGATTTGATCCTTTCCTATAACTGCCGTCTTGCCGAGCCGGGCGAGTTTACCAAGCGGGCCTTTTTAAACGGCAAGCTGGATTTATCTCAGGCAGAGGCAGTCTCGGATGTAATCACTGCAAGGACCGATGCGGCCCTGCGGTTGGGTATGCGGCAGTTGCGGGGCATTTTGTCTTTAAATATCAACAACATACGGAATGCCCTCTTGGGCGTGCTGTCCGCGCTTGAGGCAAGCATTGATTTCCCCGAAGAAGAGGCAGGGGCCTTGCGGAGCGGCGAAATCAAAGAAGGCCTTCGCCGGGCAACCGGACAACTCGATACAATCCTTGCTACTGTAAAAAAGGGCAGGGTCTTGCGCGAAGGGATTAGGGTAGTTATCTGCGGCAAGCCAAATGTAGGTAAATCCTCTCTTTTGAATGCCCTCTTGCAAGAAGAGCGTTCTATTGTGACCCCTATTGCCGGCACCACCCGCGATGCCATTGAGGAAACAATAGACATACAGGGGATTCCCGTACATATTATTGATACGGCCGGCATCATCGAGCCAAAAGACCTGATAGAGAGAGAAGCCCTCCGGCGCACGAAACGTTGCCTTGACTCAGCAGACCTTGCGCTTTTGCTTTTTGACGGCAGCAAAAGAATTACCAAGGGAGACGCAATATTGATGAGAAGGCTGGGGCGCAAAAAAACACTGGCAGTCATCAATAAAATTGACCTTCCGCAAAAAATCGACGCACAGAGGATCAAAAAAGGATTTTCTCCCGTGGTAGAAATTTCCGCAAAAAAACACCAGAACATACGCGCGCTGGAGGAGGCGATTAAGGTTAGGGTATGTTCCGGGACGGCGCAGGATGCAGAGGCCCTTATGGTAAGCAATATAAGGCATATCCGCGCGCTTCATTCCGCGAAAAAATGTATTGTTCGGGCAGCCAATTCATTAGATAATACACTGTCGGTTGAGTTCATTGCCGAGGATATCAAAAGCGCCTTGGGGCATTTTGATGAGATAGTGGGGAAAAAATTCTCTGAAGAATTGCTGGAGACTATTTTCCGTAAGTTTTGCATAGGTAAATAGGAGAGCGTATGGACAGGAAAAGAATAGAAAAGGCGGTCAGGGATATACTGATAGCTATCGGCGAAGATCCCCGTAAAAAGGATTTACGGGAAACCCCTGCGCGGGTAGCCCAGATGTACGAAGAGATTTTTTCCGGCATGCGCAGCAATCCCGAGAAAGAGCTGGAAGTTATTTTGGACCAGAAGCACAACGAAATCGTATTATTGAAGGGTATCCCGCTCTATAGCGTCTGCGAACACCATCTTCTTCCTTTTGTAGGGAAGGCACATGTCGCCTATATCCCAAAAGGCGGCAGGGTGACCGGCTTAAGCAAGCTTGCCCGCGTCGTGGATATCCTCGCCAAGCGTCCGCAGGTGCAGGAGCGCCTTACTACCCAGATCGCGGAAATCATCATGTCAAAACTAAAACCCCAAGGATGTATGGTGGTAATTGAGGCGGAGCATTTATGCATGTCGTTTCGCGGAGTCAAGAAGCCCGGGACGCTGACGGTTACCTCCGCGGTCAGGGGGGTATTTAAAGACAACGAAAAAACCCGCGCCGAAGCCCTGGCATTGATGCAGTCATAAAAACCATGGTAGCACATGGCATCGTTTTGGTTTTTGCCGGTATTGCGGTGCTAAGCCTGCTTTTGGGCGTCTTTATATTCTTGCATCCTGAGTCCGCAATCGAAATCCAGAGGCGGTTTTATCTTAAGATTAACTGGAACATTGAGCCTGTGTCCATGCCGAAGGAAATCCGCAACACTAAAGCGATGGGATTATTACTTATACTGGTTTCTTTTTCTCTGCTGGTCTATGTAGTACTGTAATCGAGCGGGCAAAAGGCACCAAGGATGATATGGGGCAGACGGTTCAACCAGAGAAGACGAAAATCCATTGCCTGCGATTCCGCTACTTTTTAGCGTTGGCCTGCCTTGCCATAATCGGTTTCTCAATCTACGGCAATTCCCTCCATAATTATTTTGTCTGGGACGATTATTTTCTCGTCCGCAACAACGACCACATCAAAGACCGGTCTTTTTTAGGGAATATTTTTGCTGAAGACGTAGGGACCGGCAGCGGAAAGAAAATCGGTTTCTGGCGGCCCTTACAAATGTGCTCGTATATGCTGAATTATTCCTTCTCTGGCCTGCGGGTGGAGTCTTACCACCTTGTCAATATTGCCCTTCACGTCTTGGTCGCGTATGCCTTTTACTGGTGCACGTTACTTCTTTTTGGCAACACCCTTCTTTCTTTTGTCGCCTCACTCCTTTTCTTAACACATCCCGTGCATACCGAGGCAGTCACCTATATTGCCGCAAGGTCGGATCCCCTGGCCGCACTTTTTCTTTTACTCTCATGCATTGCCTATTTGCGATATACCCGCCGGCCGGGCTTTTTGAGTTATCTATTCATGTGCTTCAGTTTTATCCTTGCGCTCTTATCCAGAGAAATAAGCATCGTATTCCCTCTTCTCCTGTTATGGTATCACTATGTATATAAGATCAAATATCGCGTTAAGGCGCTTATCCTGCCGTTTCTGATGAGCGCAGGGTATATAGCGCTGCGCTATACCGTTTTAAAATCTTTTTTGCCCGAGGCTGCCACTTCGACGCTGGGAGAGAGGCTGCCCGGCGCATTCGTTGCGTTTGCCGGTTACCTGCGCCTGTTGTGCATGCCTTCGGATTTACATATGGAGTACGGTAACCGGTTTTTTAGTTTGCTCGACCCCAGGGCCTTGATGGGCATGTTCTTCTGCGGTGCCATATTGGGTGTCATGTATCTTAAAAGGAATTCAAGCAGGCTCATCGTTTTTTCTCTGGGATGGTTCTTGCTCTGGCTCCTGCCGTCATTGAACCTTTTTCCGGTTAATGCCTATATGGCCGAACACTGGCTCTATCTTCCTTCGATGGGGATATTCATCGTCATCGCGGATATCTTTTGCAGGGCATACGCCGCCGCGCGCATGAGGGTGGTTACAGTCGTATTCCTGCTTGTGGTCGTGGCGCTCTACTCCTTCCTTACCACCCAACAGAATGAATATTGGAGGCACCCGGTTGTTTTTTACAAAAGGACCATACGCTATAACCCGCAGAGTGCCCGGCTGTACGGCAATTTAGGGAGTACGTACCGCGAGCTAGGAAAATTTGAAGAGGCGGTACGCGCATATGAGAAGGCCCTAGAGGTTGATCCCTCTTTTACCGGGGCATACATTAACTTAGGCATTGCCTATGAACATATGGGTAACTACAGAGCGGCGATCAAGGCGTACAAAAAGGCCGCGGCATCCAATCCCGATAATGCGCTTGCCTATGCGAGGCTGGCGAGCGCCTATTATGCAATTAGCGACTCAGATATGGCGAATAGCTATTATGAGAAAGCGGTTGCGCTTGGATATCTGTTTAATCCGCCCTTCCCCGGCTCGGAAAAGAAAACGCCATGAGACTTGCGCGACCTTAGCTATTCTGCGGTCCCGTTTTTGCCAAAATTTACTTGACAGTTGATTTTAAAGAAAATACACTAGAGTTGATGGAAAACGCAGAAAACAGCTATGCGGGCGTTGAGAGGCGGCGTTACCCAAGGCTGCGCGCGGCAGTTATCGAATATTCTTTCGCAGAAAAAGACTCACCCCAACAGTCTGCTTTTACCAGGGATGTGGGTGCAGGAGGCATTTCCATCATTGTAAACGAGAAAATAGAAACAGGAACCATTTTGCTCCTTAAGATATACCTGCCCAGCTATAATGATCCGATTCTTACGCAAGGCAGGGTGGTGTGGAGAAACCCCTCGGCGTTTCAACTGCCCCATGCGGACCGCTTCGACCTGGGGATCGAGTTTACGGAAATCAGCGAAGAAGACCAGCAGAAGATATCAGAGTACGTCTTAAAACCGTTGAAATAATATGAACACAGGAAAGCATGTCGATAAGGAACGCAGAAGGTATCCGCGGTTAAACCTCAATATCCAGGTTGAGTATGCGGTTATACGCGGTGACGAAGCTGCCAAGACGCAGTCAAAGAATATCAGCGCCGGCGGCATATGCCTTATTCTCTATGAAGATATCCAGCCCGATTCAATACTAGAATTGAAATTTTACCTTCCCCATGACGTAGACCCGATCAAGGCCATAGGCAGGGTGGTTTGGAGAAGCGAGATTGTGGTTGCCGATGATAAAAGAACCAGGTTTGACGCAGGAATTGAGTTTCTTGAAATAAACGATACCGATAGGGCCAAAATTACCCAGCATGTATTCTCTTTGCTGCAACAGGGCCGGGAATAATCACATAGCGCTTTCCTCTCCAGATTACCTAGGGCCTTTCTTACATTTCCACCTGATTACTATGTAAGGCATTATGCGCAAGCCCGTACTTTTGTCCACACTGTCTCCTTACGACCGCAAGGACGTACAGCTGGGGCTTTATTATCTAAAAGCCTTCTGCGTAAAGCATATGCCGGCCGCATTGCCCAGGATTCCCGTTTTTGTGCAGGTATTCCCGGCGCATTTTTCCGCAGGGCAGGCAGCAGAGGCGCTATTACGCCGGCACCCAGCAATAGTGGGATTTTCCTGTTACGTATGGAACGTGACAAAAATCATTGCAATCGCCCGTTTCATAAAAAAAAGGGACCGTTCTGTAAAAATCATAGTCGGAGGCCCTGAAGTTTCCGTGCGTTCAGAGCTGCTTTTACGCCGGGAGAACGCCATCGATATTGTAGTCAGGGGAGAAGGGGAAGAAACATTGCTTGAGTTGCTGCAGAGCATTATCGGTGGGCGTATGCCATTATCCCGCGTGCGGGGCATAACCTACCGCGCCAACTCAACGCGTATACGCGTTAATCCCGAAAGGCCTGCGCTCGCAGACCTCGATTTAATACCATCCCCCTATTTAGAAGGCATCATCAAGGGCAAGAAAAATGACATCCTGCCCGCCGAGACTATGAGAGGATGTCCTTATCGTTGTCATTACTGTTATTACCACAAGGATTTCCCGGAAGTCAGGTTTTTTTCTCTTAAACGGGTCAAGCGCGAACTTCGCTGCATCCTCGCTCAAGAACCTGCGGAAGTCTACTTTATGGATCCAACGTTTAATATATACCGAAAAAGGGCAAAGGATATTTTGCGTATTTTTAAAAAGCACAACAAGAGCTCAAGGCTGCATGTGGAATTAAGGGCAGAGCTACTGGATGAAGAAATGGTCCGGCTGCTTAAGCAGGCACATGCAACTTTTATTGAAATAGGGATCCAGAGCACCGATCGCAAGGCATTAAGGATTGCGAACCGGGTGCTTGCAAAAGGCGCGTTTAAAAAAAATATTATGCGTTTGAATAAAGAACACCTGCCTTATCAGCTGCAGATTATTGATGCCCTCCCCGGGCACACCTATTCCAAAGTAAAAAAATCAATCGATTGGCTTTTTATGTGTAAGCCTTCTCAGATAGTAATTATGAAACTGATGCTTCTGCCGGGAACATTTCTGCGCCGCTATGCCCACCGCCTGGGATTACGATTCGATAGACATCCGCCGTATTATGTGCGTAGCAGCAGGACCATGACACAGGAGGAACTTAAGAAAATCAACGGGCTGCGCCATGCGATATCCCTTCTTTATGATACGGGGCTCTTGAGGGAGAGTATATTTGTAATTACAAAGAAGCTTAAAATCTCCTTTTGCGATATTTTCGAAACATGGCTACAGTGGGAATCCTCTTTTTCCAGGGGCATAAGAGAAAATAGGTTACAATCCAGTATTGCGATGGCCACTATTCCACGCTTTGTAAAATACCTCTGCGTGAGGTATAATAAAACCGCCAGCTATGCAGATATCTATCCTGCGGTAAGGAAGGATCTGGCAACGTACTGTATTGCGGAGTTAAAGAGAGCAACGGGGGAGTATAATGTCAACAGTCCAGTCAGTCAAAAGAAAAAAAACCGATAACGGCCTGACCCTTATTCTTTTCCAGAACTATCCCTTAAGTACTAATCTGGGCGCAGCATACCTGGCGTATGGCCTGGATAAAGCGCGCATACCTTTTAGGCTTAAGATGTTTGGGCAGTACGGATACCGTATTAATTCAGGCGATATCTACCGTTTCTTCGCCGATTCCGGCAAGATTATTGCTGTTGGCTGCATGTCACACATGTTACCGTATGCGATAGCGGGGCTAGAGAAATTAAAGAAAGCCTTCCCCGATAAAATCGTCATTATGGGCGGGATAGGCCCGTCTGAAGTTGCCGAAGAAATCATCCAGCGGTTTCCTTTCATCAATTTTGTGATAAAAGGATGCGGCATCGAACCCCTGCCGCAACTAGTCGGCACGCTTTTGAGGGGAGAAAATACTTTTCACTCTATTAGCGGCTTGGTGTATAGAAACGGACCAGAGATAATAAGCAATACCCGTCACGCAACCTCCAACAAAGCGATACTGAATGCCGCAGCAGCGTTCCATCTTGTGCCCGGCGCAAAACAGTGTAGCTACTTCGATCTCTTTACTTCGGCAGGCTGTTGTTATAGGTGTACTTTTTGCCAGTCTCCCGTAGTGGGTGGGCGCAGTATCGTGTTCAGGGATATTGATCGCGTTATAGACGAACTAAAACTCATTATCAAGATGAAGGGAGATAAAAAGTTCGGTTTCTTTCTTATTGATGAATCATTTGTGGTAAACAGAAAAAGGGTGTATGCCTTTTGCCGGGCGTTGCGCCAGAACCGCTTCAATATGCCTTGGAGTTGTTATGGGAGAGTGGATAGGATGGATGAAGGACTCTTGCGCACCTTGACAGAAAACGGCTGTTGTGAGCTCCTCTATGGATGCGAATCAGGCTCTGACAGGGTGTTAAAGAAAATCGATAAAGGCTTTACTGTTGCCGATATGATAAAGACGGTAGTTTTGTCTAAAAAATACTTAAAGGTCATAGCCTCATTTATCTGTCTTTATCCGTTTGAGACAAAAGAAGATTTCCTGGAAACCCTCTCCTGCATAGTATATCTAGAAACAAAGGGCATCAGGGTGATGTTGCATCCCCTTGCTCCCATTAAGAATTCTTCGCTCTTTATGGAATACAAAAAGAATCTGTTTCTTACCTCTAAGGTAAGGTCAACGTTCCATCCTTTAATCGACCGGATGCCTCTGCAGTGCCGCCGCCTGGTAATGCGCTACCCCGGCATTTTTTATTTTTATTACTCATATCGGCCTAAGGATTTTAAGGCAATAACCCGGCTTCTCCCGGAGGCCCTGAAAATAAACTACTATGATGCAACAGAGGTGAAATTTTGACAACACTAATGCCATTTATCCAGGCTTCTGTATTGGATTGCTTCGCAAATGTGTTGCGCGGAAATAAGGTCTGACCCCTCCAGGTCCGCAATCGTACGGCCCACTTTTAGTATTTTATCGTAAGCCCTCGCAGAGAGCTTTAATTCATTGAGCGCCATCTTTAAGAACCCTTGTGCCTCTTCTCCCAGGGCGCAATACCGCTCCATCAATTTTGCCTCCATTTGGGAATTACACACAATGCCGTGCTCCTGCAGGCGCATCTTCTGAATCACCCTGGCTTTTTCAACCCTTGCCCGTATTGCCGCAGAAGATTCGGCACCCTTACGCTCGGTAAGCTCTTTATATTTTATAGGAGGAATTTCAAGATGGATGTCGATTCTATCCAGCAGGGGTCCGGAGATTTTTCCCAGATAGGTAGCAATCTTAGTAGGATTACATCGGCATACCCTTCGGGGGTCGGTTGAATATCCGCACGGGCATCCATGATGTACAGAATGACAACATTTGCTCCCTCGTTTATACCCTTGAGATAGAGATTAACCTGCTCGATTTTAACTCCAAATACCCCGAGAATCCGCAGACCGTTGGAGAAAAGCTAAGAAAAGCGAGGATGGATAAGGGTATGACGCTAAAGGAAGTGGCGGCATTGTTTGGCGTATCGGATACCGCTGTTATTAATTGGGAAATTAGAGGCAAGATGCCGGAAGAAGGCAAGATGGATAAAGTAAAGGAGTTTATCGCTAGTTGCTCAGCCGCTGATTTTACTTGACAAAGGTTTAAAAAGCAGTAAAATTTATATTGTATGTAAATTAACGATAGTTATTTACTAAGTAACCAATATGAAAAGTAATACAATGGATAAATATCTGGGGCCAAGGGAAACAGAAGTCATAGCAAGGCTTGCCTATGAGAAGGTGTCGCTATTTACAAAAGAGCAGTTTGACAGATGGTTTGGTTTTAATCAGGCCTTGAGAAAACAGGTAATCTTTAGGCTCAAGAAAAAAGGCATTCTCACTGCGATAAAGCGGGGCATTTATTTTTACTCGCCTCTTGAATCAGGCCCTGCCGGAAGCAATATAAATGAGTTTCTCATCCCGCCGGTTTTCTTTCCCAAAGGCAATTACTATGTTGGGTACTCGACAATGTATAATTATTACGGTTTTACTGACCAGCTTTTTCAGGTTTTGTATGTTCTTAATACCTCATTGCAACTGGAAAAGACAGTAGGCAATATGCGTTTTAAAATGGTTAGGATTTCCCAGGAAAGGATGTATGGCCTTGAGAAAATCAGCATTAGAGATAGAGAAGTGATAGTAAGTGATAGGGAAAGAACTCTTGTTGACTTGATTTATTTTTCCGAGCCAGTTGGCGGATTGAAAAAGGCATTTGAGATATTAAAAGAACAAGTCAACCTTAAGAAAGCCGATACAAGGAAGTTGGTAAAATATGCCTTGAAATTTCCTGGCTTCGCTACAGTAAAACGGATTGGATTTATTCTTGAGAAGGCAGGCGTAAATGATAAAGAAATTACGCCATTACTTAAAATTGTTAAAAGAACATCGTTGATTAACCTTTATCCCGCAAAGTCAAGAAGAGGCAAAATAAACAAGAAGTGGATGCTAATTGAAAATGCTACATAACGACAAAGAAGAGTTCTTGAAAATTCTGGAAAGGACTTCTGCACAGACAGGGTTTCCCTTAAGGCTACTTGAGAAGGATTATTGTATTACAGTTATTCTTTCCAAAATAAATGAACTGAGCAATGATTTGGTTTTTAAGGGTGGTACCTGCTTAAGCAAGATTTATTATTCTTATTACAGATTAAGCGAAGATATGGACTTTACTCTAAAACTCCCTGCAGGCACTCCTGCAAGGAAAACGAGAAGTAATGCGATGAAGCCCATAAAGGAAAAGCTTAAAGCATTCCTGAAAAATTTTAGCATGAGTGTTGAAGGCTTGGATAAAGCAGGACATAGAGAATCAACCCAGTACATTTACTATCTTGATTATAATTCTGTTGTGTTGAACAAGAAGGAATCAATCAAGCTTGAAATCGGCTTAAGGTTTAACCCTATTTTAGCTAATGTGATAAATAAAGTTAACCATAAATTTCTTCATCCTTTCACAAATGAACCTCTGTTTGATGCCGGGAGCGTAAATAGTCTCGCATTAAAAGAACTTGTTGCTGAGAAGCTAAGGGCCGCTGCTACACGAGAGGTTATTGCAGCAAGAGATTTTTATGACTTAGGATATCTGCTAAAGGAAAAATTTTGTTTCAGGGATAAAGAGTTGCTATCGCTGTTCCAAAAGAAATTGGAGGAAGATAATTTTTCTTCCAATCTTGATAAATACAGGGTTAATCTTGGCAGGACAGACAAAGAAATTGAGGAAATGAAGGGAAGGGTTAAGGACGAGTTGTTCCCTGTTCTGACTATTGACGAGCAAAAGAAGTTTGACATGCAGAAAACCCTTGATGAATTGAATAAAGTATTTGCCAAGATATAGCCTTTTCCTTATTGTAAGGAAAAAGAAATTCTAAGGTGCAATTCAGCCAGTTAAAAGTGTGGAAGTAGGACTCGCTTGGAGGGGAAAAATGGCCATTAAGAGAATCATAGCAGGAGAGGCGACTTGTATTATTTTGGTTTGTAGTATCTTAGGTGGTTGCGCTACTAACAATTTAGTTCAGCGACAAGATACAATTTCCCAAACGCAAGAACCACCATATCAACAAGCCATAGAAGAATGGGCTAAGCGTCTCCATGGAAAATGTCCAAACTGTCTGCAAAACTATGATTTAACAGACTATAAAGATGCTTCGCCCAATACAAAATTCACATGTAAGAAGTGTGGCTATGTATTTAGTAAGAGCGAAGCTATAGGTTGTTTTGAAAGGGAGTGGGACAAGCTAATGCAAACATATATTTTATATCGTGCTATACAAGATAGATGATATCCCCTTATTCTCTAAGCAATTAAGATTCTAAAAATCTAAAAGATAGAGTTTCACAGACTTTCAGTCCTCGAGGATCTACTCTTGCCCTGTGTAAACCAAAAACATATTTTGGATGGCGCAAATGGACTTAATAAATGAAATAAAACAAGGTTCGCGTTGGGCAGATAAAGATGCCTTTCCCTCTACTCAAGAGTGGGCAATGGAAGTTAATAAATGGCTTGCTTTTTTAAAAGAAGAAAAGCAATTTGATAGATTCTTGCCACGACTTAAGGATGTTCCTAAAAAGCGTGATGAGACTTTAAGCGAAATCAGCGCCGCCTACTTTATATCTAAGATTAAATGCTATCATATTGCAGAATGGGAGCCAAGAGGTGAAGAAAATCAGATTGGAGAATTTGCTTTCAATGTTCCCGATACTACTGTTTTTTGTGAAATTAAAAGCCCTGGGTGGGAATCCGAGATAGTAAAAAAAGACAAAGATTCCCCTCGCCTTAAACAACCAAAATACATCAACGCCGAAGCACGGTTTTATAATAATGCTAGAGATATTAGAAACTCTGTTGAAAAAGCATATCCCAAGTTTAAAATTGATACTCCCAACCTATTGATCATCGTAGATGATTTATTTGTATCGCTCAATGATGATATGTTCGGAGCTAAAGAGGCATTATATTATGAGCAACTTAAACCGCCTTATACTGATACAAAACCGAATGGCTGTTTTGCCAATAAAGATTTTGAAAGATTAAGCGCGTTAGCAACTTTAAACATTCAGCAGAGCAAACAAATTGAATACCATTGGAAGTTATTTAAGAATGGCTTTGCATTATGCGAGATCCCCGGTTTTTTTATCAATGAACGTTCTGTATATGAAATAGCTGTGATTCAAATTCAAACCCCGCACCAGTTTAGTTAAATTTTAAACAAAGAAATCCCTATCTAAACTCCTATATTGAATCGCCTCTGATAAGTGCTCTGTTTTGATATTCTCGCTCTCCGTTAAATCCGCAATTGTCCTGGATACCTTCAAAATTTTATCATAGGCTCTAGCGCTAAAATTAAGTTCGGTCATCGCCATCTTTAGGAGTTCACCTTCCTCTTTACCTAATGAGCAAAACTTCCGCACCTGCCTATGACTCATAAGAGCATTACATAAGATTCCTTCATCCTTGAACCTTTCCCTTTGAATCGCTCTAGCCTTATTCACCCTCTCTTTAATCTGCGCAGAGCTTTCAGCCGGTAGGTTACTAGATAGCTCAGAATATCTTGCGGCAGGCACCTCTATGTGAATATCTATCCTATCTAACAACGGTCCAGAGATTTTTGCACGATACCTTGCTATTTGGGTGGTTGAGCATCGACAGAGGTTTTTATGTTTGTATTGTGTGCCGCACGGGCAAGGGTTCATTGCGCCGACAAACATAAACGAAGCAGGGAAGGTCGATGTTTTTGCAATTCTTGATATACGGATTATACCTTCTTCCAAAGGCTGCCGCAACGCCTCTAGCGCCGTGCGGTTAAATTCAGTCAATTCATCCAGAAACAATACCCCTCCATGCGCAAGGCTTATCTCTCCGGGCTGGGGGATGCTTTGGCCTCCGACAAGCGCGGTTTCTGATATGGTGTGGTGAGGCGAGCGAAACGGCCGCACGCCGATTATTCCTTGTTTGTGTGGCGCCATAACACCGGCTACCGAGTGCAACGTAGTAATCTCAAGGGCTTCTCGAAGGCTTAGCGCAGGCATTATCGAAGGAATTCGTTTAGAGAGCATACTTTTGCCGCTTCCCGGTGGCCCAATCATCAGGATGTTGTGGTTACCGGCGACAGCAACCTCAATCGCCCTTTTAGCCAGGTACTGGCCTTTCACTTCCGAGAAATCAAGATGATAGTGCGAACTTTTGCGCAACATCTCCTCGGTATCCGCTTTAAACGGTATATGCATGTGTGGGTTATGCAGGAATTCTATTGTTTCTGCGAGGCTCTTCATCGGCCATACGCAGACGTCTTTTACCGCAGCCGCTTCCATTGCATTATCCGCAGGGACCACCATGCCCTTAACGGCATGGTGGCGCAGAGATAGAGCGATAGGCAGTACCCCTTTTACGGGGCGTAGGCATCCATTGAGAGACAATTCTCCCAGTAAACAATAACTTTTTACGCATTCGGCAGATATTTGTCCGGTTGCTGCCAGTATGCCTAAGGCAATCGCAAGGTCGAACGCAGCCCCCCCTTTTTTTATATCCGAAGGCGCAAGGCTAACCGTGATTCTGTCCATAGGCCATGCAAAGCCGGAGTTCTTAATTGCCGATTTCACTCTTTCCCTGCTTTCCCTCACTGCAGTATCTGCCATACCGACTATAGTAAAGATTGGCAGCCCGCTTGATACATCCGCTTCTATCTCAAGAGGATAAGCCTCTATTCCTAGCAGACCAAAGGCCAAAACCTTCGCGACCATCCCCAATCCTTTATAGTTGGATTATTATTACTACACCTACGACAAAATAATAGACGCGGCAAAACCGGCGTTCTCACTTAAATAATTGGCACAGAGGGAAAATGCTTGCTTTTTTGGTTTCCTAGTATATAATTACCCCTAAAGGGGCAAGGCAATGAAGATGAAAAATTTCAAGGCTTTTCTGGTGGCGTTATTAGTCGGGATCACCGCCTTTAGCGTCATGAAATTTATCATGACGCAAAAGGAGAATATAGAGCTCTCCCGGAGCCTGCAGTCTTTAAAGACCGAAGTCAGCTCCCTGCAGTATGAGAAGGGGAAGTTGTTGCATTCCCTTGAGACCGAAAAAGAAGCGCAAAGGGTCTTAAGCGAAGAGAACGCAGAGTTAACCAAGACCCTGAACCTTACCCAGGAGCAATTACGCACATTTGATGCCGACCTTAAGGCTGCCCAGGAAGAGCTGGGCCGCCTTAATCTGGCAGTGCGTACTTTAAAAACGGAAAGCGAGGCATCCCGCAGCCAGAACGATTATTTAAAGGCGCAACTCCAGCAGCTTTCTCAGGAAAACGATGAGCTTAAAATAAAGCTTAGTTCTATTGCTGAACTAAAAAAGGCCATCCGGGAATTAAAAAGAAGGCCGCGCAAGAGCCCCTTGGCTCAGCCGCCGCCTGGCGTAAAAAAAAATGAAAGCCCTAAAAGGCGCTTCCCCGGCAACCAAGGGTTTTTGCTGAAAAACGGAAAATCAACATATATACCGAAAGTATACATTGAGGTTTCTCCTGCTGCCCAATAATGCTCACGCACGCATTTACTGAATTTATACACAATAAAATTTTTATCACCACCCTATTGAGCTGGTTTATTGCCCAGTGCATCAAAGTAGGCATTGGCATTATCCGCTTCAGGAAGTTTGATTTTCGGTGGTTCGTGGGCACCGGAGGCATGCCTTCCAGCCACAGCGCAGGCGCTTCCTGTCTTGCAGCGGCAGTTGGTTTCCAATACGGCTTTGATAGCGTGTTTTTTGCCTTGGCAGCATCGTTTACTATTGTCGTAATGTTCGATGCGCAAGGGGTGCGGCGTGCCGCAGGCAAGCAGGCGCGTATTTTAAACAGGATTATGGAAGATATATACTGGCAGAAGCGCATTGAGGATAACCGGTTGCGTGAACTTATTGGCCATACCCCGATAGAAGTTATCGCCGGATTTCTCTTAGGCATTGGTATCGCCTATCTTGCCCGATAACATTTTGTTATACAGTTAAAGGAGGAGTCCTGTGAACAAGCGAGTGGTAATAGCGGTTGTAGCATGCGTGCTACTGGTGGTTGTGGGCATTGCCTTGCGGGCAACCCTAAGGCCACGCCAGGTTTCTATAGGGAAAATAACGGCCGGCGAATCGGCTGCAACCCTGCTTATGCAGGCAAAAGAATTAGAATCTAAAAACAGCATCCTTGAGGCCAAACAGATATACCAAAGATTGGTCAGCGAATATCCTGCGTCCAAGGAGATACTCAACTGGCAGAAAAAAACCGAGGATTTAAACATCAGGCTGCTTTTTTCTCCCGTTCTTACGCCCAAAAGTACCTTATATGAAGTCAAGCCAGGCGATACCCTCACCAAGATTTCCAAGGCATTCAATACAACCGTCGAACTGATTAAAAAGGGCAATAATCTTGCGGATGACACGATCATCCCGGGAAAGAAACTAAAAATCTGGACAGCTCCTTTTACGATTTTTGTAGATAAGTCACAGAACCTCCTTATTCTAAAAAGCGACGACGAAATTATTAAAACGTATGTGGTCGCTACCGGCGCAAATAATTCTTCCCCCGTAGGCACGTTCAAAATCACCAATAAACTTCAGAATCCCACCTGGTTTAAGGCCGGTGCGGTGGTTCCTTCCGATAGCCCGGAGAACATCCTGGGTTCCCGCTGGCTCGGTTTTGACCTTGCCGGCTACGGCATCCACGGCACAACCGACCCTCAAAGCCTCGGGAAACAAGTGACGCAAGGCTGTGTGCGAATGTCGAACCAGGACGTAGAAGAGCTATACAGCATTGTTCCTGTCGGGACTGAAGTTACCATTGTCGACTAACCTTTTCCTATAAGAGTACGATGAACGGCTTAGATTTCGAAAAACCAATTCTGGAGCTGGAAAAAAAGATAAAGGAACTGAAATCATTTATTGCCGATAGGAAAATAGATCTTTCTTCGGAACTGAAGAACCTTGAGGCAAAACTTGAGGATTTAAAGAAAACAACGTATACCGCCATGACGCCTTGGCAAAGAGTACAAATTGCCCGCCATCCTCAAAGGCCCTATACCCAGGATTATATTGCGATGATGATGAAGGGGTTTCTTGAATTACACGGCGACAGGTTATTCGGCGATGACCGGGCAATCATAGGCGGATTCGCTAAGATTGACGAACAAAAAGTAATAGTAATGGGCCACCAGAAGGGCAGGGACACTAAAGAGAACATCAGCCGTAATTTCGGGTGTGCGCACCCTGAAGGGTACCGGAAGGCGTTTAGGTTGATGCAATTGGCGGAACGGTTTGATATGCCGGTAGTGATTTTTATAGATACCCCCGGCGCGTATCCCGGTATCGGCGCAGAAGAGCGCGGCCAGGCACAGGCGATAGCCTTTAACCTGAAAGAAATGATGGGGATTGCGGTCCCTATTGTTGCTATTGTGATCGGTGAGGGCGGCTCCGGTGGCGCTTTGGGGGTTGGCATAGCGGATAGGGTCTGCGTATTGGAGAACGCATATTACTCTGTTATTTCTCCTGAGGGGTGTGCGGCAATCCTTTGGAAGGAGGGTTCCAAGGCGCCTGAAGCGGCAGAGGTTTTAAAGCTTACCGCGCAGGACCTTCTTGAGATGGGTATCATTGACGAGATTATACCCGAACCGTTAGGCGGAGCACATCGCGACCCCGAGAAGATGGCGTCCTTTGTCAAGGAGCGGGTCCTTAACGATATCAAAGAACTGCGCGCGCTTGAGAAGGGGGAACTTTTGAAGCAACGGTACGATAAATTCCGCCGCATCGGTAAATTTACATGAAAGAACAAGAATTAATACTGTTGGGGCTGCTGAAAGAGAAGCCAAAACACGGATATGAGATAAAGAAGGAAATAGAGAATATTTTATATCTCTTCGCCGGTCTAGACTTGCAGTCGATATATTACCCTTTAAAGATCCTGGAAAAAAAGGGACTGATACAAAAATCAGTGAGCCGTTGCGGGAAAAGGCCTGCGCGTTTTGTGTATGCGCTAACCTCCAGAGGCGAGAACCGCTTTCATGAACTGATCAACCGCAGTTTCTTGAGTTTCAAGCGGCCCCAGTTTAGCCTTGACGTGAGCTTATATTTCTTGCGTTATGTCAAACCTGTTCTTGCCAAACGGAAATTACGAGCCCGCCAACTAATTCTTAAGAAGCTCTACGGAGAGCTAAAAGATGCCGCTGAATCCCTTAAGAAAAAGAATCCCGAGTCTTCTCTCCCGCGCATCCTTGAGCATAACCTGGAGATGGTCGGCGCGGAATCTTCTTTTGTGTCCCAGCTTATTAAGACTCTTTAAGGGTATTCGTAAGGGTCGCAGGGCCTTTTGTACTATAGAAGCGAGATAACTACGCATATCTATTGAGAAGCTTCGCAAGGGCAGTGTAAATGGGGCTTATGAATATGTTGACAATAGAAGGCCGATTATATATTATACAATCAAAATCAACGTGGAATAGGCATTCGCACTGTTGCGTAGTATAGCACCGCAGGCCATATGGAAATCATAGAATTGCTGTTACAAAAAGGCCTTGTTACTTCTGAACAGATAGAGAAGGCCAGGGAAGACGCTACGCGCACAGGCAGTAATCTTGAACGTGCGCTTGAAAAACTTGGTTTTATTGACGGCGAAGATATCGCGCAGGTGCGCGCCGAAGTCATAGGCGCCGCATATATGAATTTGAGCGACTATGTGATTGATGCCGAGTTATTGAGCGTTATTCCGGAAAAATTGATCAAAAAATATAACGTAGTGCCCCTCTTTAAGGTCCAGGAGGTATTGACCGTGGCCATGGCTAATCCTCACGACGTGGAGGCATTAGATGCAATCCGCCGTGCAAGCGGCATAGAGACAATAGATTCCGTGTTGGCCTCCGAAGAAAACATTCAGAAAATCCTCGATGCACATTTCGGCGTAGCCAAGACCGTAGAAGAAATCGTCAAAACCATTGACAAAGAGCACCCTCTTTATTCTAAGGGAGGGCTTTCAGAGGTTGCCGAAGAGCCGCCAGTCATTCGATTGACCAATATCCTTATTATAGAGGCTGTAAAAGAACGGGCTTCCGATATCCATATTGAGCCGGAGCAGGATTTGGTGCGCATACGGTATAGAATCGACGGCATCTTGCACGAAGTGCATACCCTGCCTAAGAAATTACAGAGCGCTTTGATTTCCCGCATTAAGATATTAGCCAATATGGATATTGCCGAGACCAGGAGGGCCCAGGACGGCAAGATCCGTTTTAAACTGGACACAAAAAAAGAGGTGGATATCAGGGTTTCCACTTTTCCGGTGGTGTACGGCGAAAATGTGGTGATGCGTTTATTGGACAGGGCATCCGTGGTGTTCGGCTTGGGGGATTTAGGCTTTTCTCAAGAGAATGTAGCGGCATTTAAAAAACTTATTCAGCAGCCTAACGGGATTATCCTGGTCACCGGTCCGACCGGCAGCGGCAAGACCACTACCTTGTATGCGGCCCTTTCTTCAATCAGCTCCATGGAAAAAAACATTATTACTATCGAAGACCCTGTTGAATACGAGTTACCTTTGATTCGGCAGACCCAGGTTAACCCCAAGGCGGGGATCACTTTCTCTAACGGCCTGCGCTCGATCTTAAGGCAGGACCCCGACGTTATTATGGTTGGCGAAATCCGCGATAAGGAAACCGCTGACATCGCAATCCAGGCGTCCCTGACCGGCCACTTGGTTTTTTCGACATTGCATACCAACGACGCGCCTTCGGCATTAACGAGATTGATAGATATGGGAGTTGAGCCTTTCTTGATATCCAGTTCGGTCATCGGCGTATTGGCACAGAGGCTGGTGAGGACAATCTGTGCAAAATGCAAAGAGAAGCACGTTCCGGCAAAACTTCTGTTGGAAGACCTGGGCCTGGATACGCAAGGCGAATTTTATAAAGGTTCTGGTTGCGGTAAATGCAAGAACACCGGCTTTATGGGCAGAATCGGCATATTCGAGCTCCTTTTGATTAATGAAGAAATGAAGAAACTAATAGAGGCAAAGAGTTCTTCCGACCAGATCAAGAAGAAGGCTTTGGAAGCAGGGATGAGGACCCTAGTCACAGCCGGCCTGGAAAAAGTAAACGCGGGAATTACCACGCTGGATGAGGTGGTCAGGGTAACGGAGATAGAACGATAAGGGATGGCGACTTTTCAGTATAAAGCCAGGGATAAGTTCGGTAAGCCCATTAAGGGATTGATGAGCGCAGACTCCGAAGGCGCAATAGCGCAAAAGCTTACTACAATGGAGTATGTGCCTATTGCGATTAGGGAGATAAAGGAGCCGCCTGCCACAGGCAGGCTATTCGGCGCTTTCAGAAGGGTAGGTTTTATAGACCTCAATATGTTTACGCGCCAGCTTTCGAGTTTGCAGAAAGCCGGGGTACCCCTTATTTCCGGTCTGAACGCCATCAGAGAACAGACAACCAATGCTGCGCTGCGGGATATTGTGGGCCAGATGGTGAGGGATATCGAGGCAGGGGCGAGCTTATCCGCAGCCCTTAAGAACCATCCGCACACCTTTAGCCCTTTGTATGTCAATATGATCAAATCCGGGGAGACCGGCGGCACGCTCGAACAAAGCCTGGAGCGCTTGGTGACGCTGGGAGAACACGAAGAGAAAGTCCGCCTGCGTATTAGGGCTGCAACCCGTTATCCCGTTATTGTGGTGGCTGCGATTACCATTGGGTTCTTGATACTGACCACTATGGTTGTGCCGCGCTTTGCCCAGATCTACGACCAGTTTACCGTTGCCTTACCGCTTCCCACGCGCATACTGCTTTTGATCAATTTCATAGTGACGAAATTTTTCGCAGCTTTGTTTCTTATCATAAGCGCATCCGTTGTCATTTTCCGCAAAGTGACCCACAGAGAAAAAGGCAGGTACTGGTGGGATACGCTTAAATTAAAGATGCCCGTGTTCGGGCCTTTATTGCTTAAATTGATCATGTCAAGGTTTGCGCGCATCACGGGAACATTAATCCGCAGCGGAGTGCCGATACTGCAGGTATTAGACCTGGCTTCTGGCGGCGCAGGCAATGCGGTGGTGGCACGGACAATAGACGACATTAAGAAAAGCGTCAATGAGGGCAAGGGTATGTCTAAGCCGATGCAGTCGACCAGGATGTTTACGCCTATAGTGGTACAGATGGTGGCAATCGGCGAAGAAACAGGCAAATTGGATGAATTGTTATTACACGTGTCCGATTACTACGATCTAGAAATCGAATATACGCTGAATAATCTCACCGCACTCATTGAGCCGTTGCTCATCCTGATTTTGGGGATTATAGTATTATTTATGGCGCTGGGCATATTCCTGCCCATATGGAATTTAATGAACGTGCTGAAGTAATCAGACCATAACGGCCGGGAAGGAGGTGGCAAGCCATACCGTCTTACCTTGCATATACATACCGTACGTCTTTTTATAACCGACAAAAGAAAGGAGAGCACTATGTGCAACAAAAGGGGTTTTACGCTGATTGAGCTGGTCATGGTGATTATTATCTTGGGGATCCTTGCAGCTGTGGCTATCCCCCGGTATTATGACTTGCGCCAACAGGCACGGGAAGCAGCTGAAAAAGGCCAGGTCGGCGGGATCAGGACAGGGATACATACCTACTACGCAAATCATACCAGTTGGCCTACCATTTTGGATAATGCCACTGATGGAACCGACTGCAACGTGACGAACCGTTGTTTTACGGAAGTCTTGGGCCAGGGAGGGATCACCACCGATTGGCGAAGGATTAATAGTACTGCGTACCAGGGCCCGCTTACCAATTATACCTATAACAGCACAGACGGTTCATTCCTGGAAGAAGAATAAAAGGCGAGGCGTATCGCGTTAACTTATGCGTTTCGATAACACGTATGCGATGTCACAGTAGGAAGGTCGGCGTTTTGAGGAAAAGAGGAGTTGTTTTACTTACTACAATAATATTGATTGTATTTGCTTCTCTTGTCGTAGCCGGGGTTACCGTATTTCTTACGCAAAGGTTGTCCTATAGTGTGGCGCGCAATAGAAGGGCCAGGTGCGTGTATCTTGCGCAGGCAGGCATCCACGATGCATTATACTGGTTTCGTACGCATACAAAAACGGGAAACGGGTATTTTTCATTGGGAGAAGTGAAAGTAGGTCTTCAGGAAAGCTTCGTGCTTGGGGGGACAGATGCGGATTTATTTATGGTTAATACCTCTGTTTCCCGGGTCAATCCACTGCGTACCACCGACTTCGATGATATAAGCTTTCAGAATGCAACTGACTCGCGCAGGCTCTCCATCGACCGTATCGTGGTTACATGGAGCAGGCCGGGTGCTGTAAGAAGGCTTCGGCGTATTTACATCAATGGCGTGCTTAGGTGGTCAGGGAATCTGCGCTCTCCTGCAAGTTGTAATCTTCAGCCCGACTTTAGGGTAGACTCTGTCCCTAGTACCTATGCCTTGATGCTCCGTTTTGACAATGACATGCGCAATACCGCTTACGTAGATATAGAGTTTATTATGGGAGACGGCTCTGCGAGGTCTTTAGTAGTGTATCCGGCATCCAACAACTTCGCGTTCACCGTAAAATCCACAGGAAAGATTTCCGGTTCGCCTGCGTATAGGACCGTGCAGGCCGCCTATAACCTGATGCCCTTAGTTCCTGGTGCGGCAAAAATACAAGACTACCGTGAGATTAATGCCGAGGTTATTCCCTAACAAGAACGCCTTCAGCCTTGTAGAGCTTATCATAACCATAATTGTGCTGGCAATTATCGCGATCCCCCTTTCTTTGTTGTTAAGCAGCCATGTCAGTGGCACGCTTCGTTGCGAAGAGCTGTCTTTGGCAGATGAGCTTGCGCGTTTCGAAATGGAAGTTTTATACAATACGCCGTATGAAAAGATAGAAAGCGCATATTTTTTTCTCTATCAAGGGTATACCCTTGATGCGGCCAGAACAGTAGAATATGCGCATGGCTCCAACCTAAGCGAAGAAAGCACCAAGAAGATAATAGTTGAGATGAGAAGGCCTGGTTCGCCTGAAGCGCTCGCCAGGTACGTTACTTACATCAGCAAGAACATACAGTATCCCTATTAGGAGGGAATGGCCTTTGCGAAGGAGAATGCGGCAAGGCACGCTACATAGGTCGGGAAACACCCTTACCGAGGCAGTTTTGGTAATTGCGATTATTGCGATACTCTCCAGTTGCGGGGTGTACCTTATGTTGTTTCTTCTGCAGGACGCCGCGTTTATCCCTCAGAAGCTCAATATAGATATGATGCTGCAGGATGCGATGGATAACATAGTTGAAGGAGACAGCAAGGCCAGGGGATTACGGTTCTGTAAATACGTCGTTACCGCAGAGCCCAATCAGTTGGCTTTTGTCAATCAGGATAACCAGCGTATCCAATACAGGCTAAGTGCGCTGACACTGAAGTTATACCGTTCCATCGACGGCAGCGCAGATGCCCTTATTCCTTACTACACAAATACAGGAATGGATATTAACGGTTTAGGGGATACGGCTTTCAGGTATTATGATGCTAATGAATCTGCTCCCGCCAATCCGCTGGAAGTGAGGCGGGTCGTAGTCGGGTTAGAGGCACGGGGCAGGGTAGGTACGTACGCAGGGTGGCGATGCGAAGCGGCGGCAAGTACTTCGGTAGCCTTAAAACGGCTTCAATAAACAAAAGGAGCGGGGATGATATTTTTAAGTTTGGCAGGAATAGTCGCGTTGACCTTCGGAATTTTGCTTTTATGCGTTCCCGAGATGGTTTTTGCCGCAAGTAAGAAAATGAACAAGAAGCAGGACGATACCTTTATATCGGTCGATGACCACGTCCGCGCGTTCAGGGTGGGGGTGGCGTTATCATCGATACTGGTTTCGCTCGTATTGTTTTTTACGGTATACTATTTGATTGTCAGGTATGGCTGGTAGTTTTTTCAAAAAACTTCTCAATATGCCACTACAGAGCCGCGCCGAGGCCGTCTCTATTGATTTCGGCAAGGCCTTTATCAAAGTCGCTCTTTTCCGTCCCGCAGGCCAGCAGTGGCTGTTTCTGGATTACGCATTCAAGCGTATTGCGCTCTCAGGTGGAAACGGGCAAGAGGTAAAAGATTTTATCGTTAATTTCATGAAGAAAAACGGCGTTATGCGCGCACACGCCTACCTTACCATTTTTGATCCGGAACGCGTCATTTTAAAGTATCTGTCTCTTCCTGTGTTGCCCCCCGCGGAGATGCAGGAGGCAATCAAGTGGCAGTTAAAAAAAGAAGAGCCCGCGCTGCCTGTAGGAAATATCGTACTCGATTGGCAATTGATACGGGAATCTGTTGGCCAGGAGGGAGTCAAGAAGAGCGAGATTATGTGCGCATTTGCGGACTCTGAATTCATACGCACCTTTTTGGACCTCACAAAAGATTGTAACCTTATCCCTGTGCGCGTCAGCAGCCCGCCATTTAATTATGCCAATATCCTGAATGTTTCTTCAGGGGAGACTGCGGTATCCGCCGTGTTAGATATCGGATTCTATGAATCTTTTCTTTGTTTCTATCGAGACAAAAGATTAAGCTTTATAAGAAGGCTTAGTTTTTCTTCTGATAAGCTCACGCAGGCGCTTACGTCTGTTTCGACTGCAGGCGCGCCCGGGGGCGATCTTGCGTACGAAAAGGCAGAGGAAATCAAGAAAACTATTGAGATTCCTTCCGAGGGGCAAGGCGCTTCAGACGGCGATTGCCTACACATGCGCAGTATGTCTTTGATCAGGCCGTTCTTGGAAGGCCTTACGAAAGAACTGAGCCGTTCATTTCATTACTATGCGTCTACTTTTAATACACAAGGGCCGTCTTCGCTGTATTTGACCGGAGGGGGCGCGAATTTTAAGAACCTTACCCGGTATTTAACGCAAGAGCTTTCATTGCCGGTAGCCGTATTGCCTTTACCTTCTTTTCTCACTGCACATGACATGGAAGAAAGAAACCTGCGTAATGACCAAAATCAGATCGCCAATGTAGCCGGCGCAGTGCTGGCAGGCGCAGGCGCCGTTAATCTCCTCCCCGCAGAGTATGTTACCGAGAAGATAGAGCGAGTGGAGAGCGCGTCATTACGAGTAGTCGCCTTCGCGGTATCGTCCATACTATTGCTTTCTTTGTTTTTTGCCCAGTTCCAGATACGGGATTATAAGAAACGGCTGGTGCAGGCGTCTGCATATTTAGAGGGTATCAAAGATATCGAACTATTGAAGCGCCGTATTGACGAAAGAAGGGAAGCGATTCACAGGCTGCAGAAAGGGCACATTCCTGTCGACGGCATTTTAAAACTCATAAGCACGACCATACCCAACGACACGCGCTTAGATGGCCTAATGCTGGAACAGGCAGGCCATGTGCTTGTGTTAAGGGGGGCAGTTTCCGCTGCCGGCGAAGCTGCCGAACACACGATTTCAAATTTCATAAAAAAATTGCAAGACTCCCGTTTTGTGGCCGAAGCCAGGCTTACCTTCACCGACCGGGAGAAGGAGCTTCAGAGGTTCGAAATAAAATGCGATCTTGTCAGATAAAATGAATATTGCTCGCCTAGCCTTTTTGAAGAAAAAGACCATCATCAGCCAACTTGCAGTCGTATCTGTATTATTGGTTTTTTGGCTTTTTATATATCTTCCCCGCAGGAATGCAGTAGTGAAGATGAAAGCGGAACTGGCTGTGCTGAATAATCAAATAAAGGCAATAGAGGGGATGATGGACAATGCCAAGACATTGGATGAAGGGCTTATCAGGCTTAAAGTCCATTATAAAGAAGTAAACAGGTTTCCCCTGCAGGAGGAAGAGACCGTAAGGCTTATTTCTGAATATGCCCACCGCCTCAATATCGCGGTACGTTCCCTTAAAACCCAGCCTAGGGTGGCTTTTTTTACCGCGCAGGAGCAGTTATCCGGGGCCGGTAAAGGGCAATATCAAAGTATAACCGCTGTGGTTGAATTGAATTCATCCTACGCAGCCCTGGTAAGGTATATCCAGATACTACAGAAATCATTGCCCGCTTTTATCACAATAGAGAAATTGCAGGTCTCACAAGATACAAATGGAAGTAAAGACTTACACAGCGAAATGATTCTGAGATTATACCTTTTATCCGAGAGATGAACAAAAAAACAGCAACCGAGCTTATGATTACGGGGGCTTTAGCCATTGTGTTATTTTTCTCTTCCTGGAGCGCGTTCGAGCGCATAGGTAATGCGAAGAGGGAAAGAAGGCCGGGCAAGGCAGCGAGTTCGCAAATTAAGATTGCGCCTTTGCGTAAAGGGGAGGAGCCGAAAGAAATACAGTCAAGAGGGGTTTATGCGGAGTTGGAAGAAGAAGCCAGGGCATGGAAGCTTAAAAAGGACCCCTTTACCGGCGAGTGGATAATTTCTCAAGAGGGCGACACTTCTGTTATCGTGTTAAGCGGTATTTTCTGGGACGGGTCCTCTCCCATGGCGATAGTAAACGATGCCGTAATTACTACCGGCGATACAGTAGACGGCTATCTCGTTACCGACATACGCCAGGATAAGGTTATATTGCGCAAGGGGTCAAAAGACCTTGAGTTGCAATGGGACTAAGGGTATAATGCAGTAGGCGGTGCATAGAGCCCCCGCGAGGAAACAGCCATGAAAAAATATTATGTAACTATAAGCCGCAATAATGGCATTGCTGAAAGAGGTTACATCCTTGACATAAGCAAAAGCGGTATTGCGGTTGCGTGCGCAAAAAAAGTCCCCAAGGGCGTCATACTAGAGTTGCGTCCGGCAAAAGATATCTTTTTGCCTATACGAGGCAGGGTTGTGTCTTCTGTGTCCCGGCGCAGGAAAACGTTTGGCCACAGGCTCGGCATAAAATTCATTTCTCCCGGCAAGAAAGAAAAGGCAACACTAGCCCGTTTCGTTGCTGCGCTTGAAAAAAGATACGCAGTGCGTCTACCCTTTTGATATGGAAACCAGATTAGCCCCCCGCGTAAACATAGACCTTAGAGTGGTCTGCAACACCGAAGAGCTGCATCAGCAAAAGTTTTGCCTTGCCGGCGGCAATAAGTTTGAAGTCAAGGTACTCGATATAAGCGTATTGGGAATAGGGTTCTTGACGAAATATTTCTTGCCCAAAGGCCTGATTATCGACACCGAGATGGACGGGTCCTCTTTTGGCCTGCAAGAGGTGATGAAAATAAAGGGGGAAATAAGGCATTGCAATTACATACGGGGCCTGGGCTACAGGTGCGGAATAAAATTTTTGAATATCAGCAATACATACAAAGATGCCATTGCTCAGTTTATCGCAGCCAACGAGAGAAGAAAAGAGCCGCGCATAAAACTCTCCGGATAATACTTCGTAACGCCATATCCTATCCTGCAGTTAAAGCAAAAAACATAAATTTCTTGACAAACCGACTGTTTTGTATCATACTTAATAGTGTGAATAGTCAACTATATTAAATATAAAGGAGATAAACAAATGGCACTTACCCTTTCTGAATTTGCCGATCGCTTAAGTAGTATTTTTCCGGTGATGGCCAGGGAGTTTGCCAGGCACTATATGGGGGATTTTTATTCGGAAAAAATTACCTTGCCGCAGTTCTTGGTGCTTGAGTTTTTGTTCCTTAACGGGGAATCTAAAATGAAGGACCTGGCGCTTGCGATGCATGTGAGTACCGCAGGGATGACCGGTATCGTGGACAGGATAGTAAGGGATAGCTATGTAGTAAGGGTCTTTGATCCGCAGGACAGGCGCATCATAAAGATAAAGCTCACTCCTAAAGGCATAGGATTGGTGAAAAGAATCAACGCGCAGCGCAGAAAGATGGCGATGGATTTATTCAGCAAGATATCCGAGGAAGAGCGTGAAAATTATTTAAGGATAGTCACCAAAATAAAAGACGCGCTGTCAAAAGACCATAGCCAATACATGCGCACATGAAGAAGATCCTCGTTTTCATTCTTGCCTTCCTTCTCTTGCCCTCTGCCGTTATGGCAGAAGAGGTATCCCTTACTCTTGATGAGGCTGTTGCCCTGGCCTTGCGGGATAACCGCGATATTTTACTGAAAGCCAAGGAAGTAGAAAAGGCAAAGGAAAAAATACGGGAAGCAAGGTCAGGATTCCTGCCGACCGCAGAGTTCTCCGGAGGTTCCACCGATACCCGGGGGTATTATTCGAAAGACCTATCCCAGAGTTCTGCGCAGTTTAGCGTGAAAGAGTATCTTTATAACGGCGGCAAGACCAAAAACACGGTTGCGCAGTATAAAGAAGAACTAGCAGTATCCGAAGCGCTCCTTGACAAGGCAAAACTGGAAACCGTTTTGACCGCCAAAAAGGCTTTTTATACCTTGCTCTTGGCAGAAGAATATGCCGGCCTCAATAAGGAAATAAGAGAGAATTCGTTAAGGCACCTTACCTATATGCAAGTGCGGTATGAGAACGGGCAGGCATCGCAATCAGACATATTGAAATTAAAGGAATCCCTGGCAAGCGTGCAGCAGGCATACGAGGCTTCGTTGCGCCAGATTGAGTCAACACAGGCGCTGTTGCGCAATGTATTATTTTTAAGCGAAGATATCGTCATACGGCCGCAAGGCAATTTATTTTTTGATTCCAGGGAAATTGCCTATGAAGAGGCATTTTTGCAAGCCCTGCGGCAGAGGCCTGAGATACGTCAGTACCTTGCGCAGGAAAAGGCAGACAAGAGCGCAATTGAGGTTGCCAAGGCAGATAACCGGCCCCAGGTGTATGCGTCCTGGGATTACTATAGCCGTTCGCACGTGACCGCAACAACCACAAAGAATCGGAATGATTACAATATAATCGGCATTACCTTTACCTGGCCGTTTTTTGACGGATGGGCAACCAAGGCGAAAGTAGAACAGGCGATAATCGATTTAAAAGAAACCGTCCTGCACACACAAAAGACACAAAGCGACATAGCACTTGAGCTTAAGAATGCGTATATAGCGCTCAACAATGCAATTTCAAAGCTGCAATCTTTACGCGCCCAAGTTGTGCTGTATAAAGATACCCTCTCGGTAGTTGAGGCGCAATACAGATCCGGGATTGCCAGCCACCTTGACCTTGATGATATATCGCTTAGCTATGCAGTAGCCCTTTTCAACCAGAAGGAAGCAATGTATGATTACGGTATCGCCAAAGCAAATTTTGATAAAGCAGCAGGAGGGATAGATGTATATTAAATCCAGGACACCAAACGCGATTATTGTGCTGTTCGTGCTCTTATTTGTATCTGGTTGCGCAGGGAAAGAACAGAAAAATAACGGCTTGCCACAGTCAATCCCCGTAAAAATTATGAAAGTATCGCTTAAGGACCTTGCCGAGACGCTGGATTATGTAGGCAGCGTAAAGGCTCAGGACGAGGCGGTCGTATATCCTAAGGTCAGCGGTAAAATAGCCGAGAAGGTTAAAACGGATGGCGCGCAAGTGGTCAAAGGCGAACCCATTGCGTTTATTGACCGCGATGAAGTCGGTTTAAAGTTTGAGAGATCGCCAGTCGAGAGTCCTCTGGCAGGGACAGTAGGCAGGGTATATGTTGATATTGGGGCTAATGTCGCGCCCCAGACCCCGGTTGCGCTGGTTGTGGATATGAATACAGTAAAGATCGATTTAGATATTCCTGAGAGATACATATCGCAATTATCCTTAGGCCAACAAGCACACACCTCTTTTGACGCCTACGCGGGTAAAGAATTTATAGGTACGGTGACTCAGATAAGCCCGGTCTTGGATTCTGATACCCGTTCGGCACCTATTGAGATCACCATT
>JBFMDA010000007.1:0-47826 GCA_040754255.1 Candidatus Omnitrophota bacterium
GCTGCTCCTTTAAGCGTCTCGCAACCGCAGAGCGCCATTGTCAACGCGCACAAAAGGAAAAGCGCTAATTTCCTCTTTCTCATTCAGCTTCCTCCTTGGTTACCCAACGCATCAATCTTTTTTTGGTGCGCTCTTTGCCCAAATAATATATTACTTCAAAAAGGCCCGGCCCGACAGTTTTACCGGTTAATGCAACCCGGATAGGATGTATCAATGCCCGGGATTGAATCTGCAACTGCGTTACCAACGCCCTGAATGCCTCTTCTATATGTATACTATCAAAAATCTCCAGCTTTTCCAGCTTTTCTATAAAAAGCCTGAATTCTTTTGAAAGATCGCGGGATAGGAATTTTTTCTTCGCCTCTTCATCGACAGTAATAGTATCGAGAAAGAAAAAATCAGCCCACTCAACAAAATCGTTCAATACGCAGAGCCGATCCTTGAATAATTGTACCAGGGATACTACGTATTGTCTATCGTAGTTTTCTTGCGCGATATATTTTTTTTCAACCAGCAAAGGTACCAGCTCATCGGTAAGTTTCTCCGCATCTATGCGTTTAAGGTATTGGTTATTCATCCAATCCAGTTTATCCAGATCCAGCACTGCCGCCGTTTTATTGACGGCTTTGATATCGAAGAGGCTGACGGCCTCGCGGATATCGATAATTTCGCGGTTGCCCCCCGGGGACCAACCTAACAGCAGGAGATAATTGACGAGGGCTTCGGGCAAATACCCCATTGCCCGGTATTCTGAGATCGCAGTCGCGCCTTTGCGCTTTGAAAGCCGGCCGCCTTCTTTCGCAAGTATTAAAGGCAGGTGCGCAAATTCGGGGGCAGGGAATCCTAACGCGCCATAGAGAAGGATTTGTTTCGGCGTATTGGAGATATGGTCGTCCCCCCGGACTACATGGGTAATACGCATCGTGGCGTCATCAACTACACAGGCGAAATTATACGTAGGCGTCCCGTCAGATTTGATGAGCACCTGGTCTTTAATGGTAGTGGCATCAAACTCTATGTCGCCGCGGATTAAATCCCTGACCTTGATTTTCTGGGGAGATACCCTAAAGATTATTGCCTCTTTGCCCTCTCCTGATTTTTCGATATAGGCCAAGCCTTTTGCAACAAGCTTCTGTGCCTGTTCCCTGTATATGGCAAACCGCTGGCTTTGGTAATAAATCTCATCCCAGGTAAGCCCCAACCAGGTGAGGCTTGCAAGTATCTCATCCAAATACTCTTTGCGCGAACGCAAGGCATCCGTGTCTTCTATCCTGAGGATAAAGGTGCCATGGCTGGCTTGCGCATACAGCCAGTTGAACAAGGCAGTACGGCTTCCTCCGATGTGCAAATTGCCTGTAGGGCTAGGTGCAAATCGTACCCGCATCATTTATGTATTTTTGTTCCTTTCAGTAGGCTTGCGACAGTGCCGGCAATGCCTTCTTTGCTCAATCCGTACTTTTCCAGCAAGAGGTCACGGCTGCCGTGAGTAATAAACTCGCACGGTAACCCTATCCTGGTCACGGGCCGGTTGAGGGCCTCTGCAACTGCGCTTCCGAAACCGCCTTCCAGGATCCCTTCCTCTACGGTAATAATATGCGCTGCCCGCGCAGCGATGCTACGCAATAATTGCATATCGAGCGGTTTTGCAAAGCGTGCGTTCACCAGGCCTACGCGCATCCCTTCTTTTTCCAAAAGCGCAACGGCTTCCAGGCTAGGCATAACCATGCTGCCCAGAGCAACAATAAAGACATCTTCGGCATCGTGTATAAGCTCGGCCTTGCCCAACTGGATAGGCGCTACCGGGCGTAAGGGGGCAGGGGCGAGTGCTTTTGGGTAACGCAGCGCAACCGCCTGTTTTAAAGTAAGCGCAAACTCAATCATCAGCTCAAATTCCTTTTCGCAAGAAGGGGCCATCAGGACCAAGCCCGGGACCGAACGCAAAAAGGCAATATCAAAAATGCCCTGGTGGGTAAAACCGTCTTCTCCGACGATACCGGCGCGGTCAAGCGCAAATAATACTTCGGCCTTCTGTAATGCCACCTCTTCTATAATCTGATCGTAGGCCCTTTGCAAGAATGTCGAGTATATGGCAATTACCGGCTTAAAACCCTGCTTGGCAAGTCCTGAAGAGAAACATACGGCATGCTCTTCCGCTATCCCGACATCAAAGAACCTCTTGGGAAATAAATCCCTGAACCTGTCCAGCCCGGTCCCTTCCGGCATGGCTGCGGTAATCGCAATAATCTTTTCGTTCTTGCCTGCAAGCTCGGTTAGTTTCGCACTGAATATCTCGGTATAGGTCCTTGCAGCCTGCGGCCGAGCAGATACGCCTTTTCCTGTCGCGATATCAAAGGGGCCGGTACTGTGAAATTTTACCGGCTCTTTTTCTGCCGGGGGATACCCTTTCCCTTTTTTGGTAAGTATGTGCACCACGCGCGGCCCTTTGATGTGTACGATGTTGTTCAGCGTCGGAACCAGAGTGGACAGGTTGTGCCCGTCAAAAGGGCCGAAATACCTAAACCCTAATTCTTCAAACAAAAGCCCCGGGACAAACAGGCCTTTTAACCCTTCTTCAAACTTATTGGCAAGTTTTATGATCCTGCTCCCTTTGGGCAGGCGTGATTTTACAAAGTTGTCCAGCGAATTTTTAAAGTGGTTGTATATCGGCATCGAAATAAGCTTATTTAAGTACGTGCTCAAAGCCCCCACATTAGGGGCTATGCTCATTTCATTGGTATTTAATATCACGAGGATATCCTTCTTGAGGTGGCCGGCGTTATTCAGGCCTTCAAAGCACAAGCCGCCGCTTAAGGAACCGTCTCCGATTATCGCAACCACCCGAAAACGATCCTTCTCTGCCATTAAGTCGCGGGCACACGCCAATCCCAAAGCCAGGGATACTGCCGTTGAGCTATGGCCGGTAGTGAAGCTATCGCAAGGGGATTCGTCGCAGCAGGGAAACCCGCTTATCCCTCCATATTGGCGCAACGTAGCAAAATGCTGGTTCCTGCCGCTAAGAATCTTGTGGGCGTAACACTGATGCCCCACGTCAAACACTATCTTATCCTTGGGGATATCGAGGCAATAATGGAGGGCAATGGTAAGCTCTACCGCACCTAAACTTGAGGCGAGGTGCCCGCCGCAGTGCGCAGTCGCCTCAATAATCCTGCGGCGTACTTCCTCTGCGAGCACGGGTAGCTGCTCTAGCGGAATCTTTGACACATCCCGCGGAGACTGGATTTGGCTTAATAACTGATAGCTATTTCCCATTCTCTATGTCAGTCTCATCAAAAGGTTTTAATTCAAATTCCCCTTTTTTATTCTTGGCGAGAACGTCGATTTTTTTCTTTGCGCTTTCCAATCTCTGCGAACACATGCGGGATAATTCTAATCCTTCCTGGTATTTCTTTAATGCCTCCTCAAGTGACAGGTCGCCTTTTTCAAGGTCATCCACTATCTTCTCTAGCTTCTTGAGGGCCTCTTCAAACCGTATCTCTGCCATTACGTCTGACCTCCGTTACTTGACTGATAATTTCACCCTTCTGTACACGTGATTGTATCATATCGCCGGGTTTAAGGCGACTGGAATCTTTCACTATCCCCGCGTCGGGTAGTGCAAACGTAATACTATAGCCGCGTCTTAAAATACCCAAGGGGCTTAAGCTTTCCAATTTCTCAATTAAAGCGATGAATGCCGATTTTCTTAATGTAAAGAGTGTCTTCATCCTCACGTGCATTTGACGGATCGCATTCTCTAATTTCCCCTGATACTGCATAAGCAGCGCGAAAGGGTTTAAAAGGGTCAATTTGCCGCGCAACCCCTCAAACGCCTGAAAATTGATTTCTATGCGGTGCGCCATTGCAATGTCCAGCCTGCGCAGGGAGCCGTCTATTGCCTGTTCGGATTCCATGACCATATCCAAAAAAGAGCTGTGCAGGCGTTCCTGTAATCCCTTCAGCGTATCTTTCAAATCTTTCTTTTCAGGAATGACTAATTCCGCTGCCACCGACGGGGTTGCTGCCCGGGTATCGGCTACAAGGTCTGCGATGCTTAAGTCCCGCTCGTGCCCTACCGCGGAGATAACGGGAATCTTAGAACTGTAAATCGCCCTGGCTACTTCCTCTTCATTGAATGCCCAAAGGTCTTCTGTGCTGCCCCCGCCCCTGCCGACAATCATCACCTCGATGCGCTCCTTCAAAGAGAGCCCCCTGTTGAAGCGGTTGAGGTCGCTGATTGCACGGGCAATGTCATCCTTCGCAGCCTCCCCCTGCACCTGGGCCGGGCTTATAATCACCTGGATATCGCTAAAACGCCTGTCCAATACTTTTAAAATATCCTTAAGGGCAGCTCCTGAGAGCGAGGTAACTATTCCGATCTTCGCAGGAAGGTAGGGGATCTGCCTTTTGTGCGCAACTGCAAATAATCCTTCCTTTTGGAGCTTTTGGGTGAGCTGTTCGAATGCCAGCTGCCGGCTTCCGATGCCCTTAGGTTCTATCTTCTCGACGATAATCTGGTATTTGCTCTGCGGGCCGTAGGCGCTGATCCTGCCGAAACAAATGACTTTTAATCCGTTCTCTAACTTAAATTTGACGTTTTTATTCGCCCAACTAAACATCACTGCCGACAGTATGGCAGATTGGTCTTTTAACGAAAAATAGAGGTGCCCTGAAGGATGAGCCCCGTAATTAGAAATTTCACCTTCGATCCACAGCGCCCCGAACATATCTTCAAGGAGGTGTTTTACGTTTTGGGCTATCTCGGAAACCGTATAGATGCGGACTGTCTTCTTTGCATGGTCAAAGAGGTCTATCTCTTCGGGCATGGGGATCAATCCTTCTTGGGCGTCACGGAGGTATTTGCTGCGCTGACAGCCGGTAATCCCGCTGTTGTGTTCCCAGATGAAGAAACATTGGCTGCCTTAAGGGCCGCGTCTTCGGTAGTTTGATTCTGTGCACCCTGCATCAAGGCTGCCTGCTCGGGGGGTTTTTCCTCCGGGGGCTTCTTGGTAAACACAACAAGCGCGACGGAGTAAGGCTTCATGGCAAGCGTCTCTTGGTATATATCGGAAGGCGCGATTTCTTTCTCTTGGGTTGGCGTATACGCACAATCCTTGCTGCAGGAAGAATCAACGGTGTATTTGGTGTATAGGTAGCTGTCTTTTAAATTCTTAACGATTAATTTTACATTGCGGTCGTAAGAAAGCTGCTTGCCAGCCTTGTTGTGCAGTTCCTGCGCCTTCTTCAAAACAGTCTTTACGCGGGGAGTCGTCCGTAACGTTTCAATCGCCGTCTCGCCCGATTTGATTTTCTCGAAATTCTTTGACTTGACGATGTTCAATACTGACCGCCGCTCCCCCTCGCTCAACGACGAAATGTTTCTGGACACATAATTAAGGAAAATCTCCGGGTCAATATAATTAAACACAAGAATAGCGATTTTCTCTTTGTCCCTGGTGGCGATAGCGCCGGTAAATTCATCGTCGTTTTTCGGTAAGACATACATCTGGCTTCCCAGAGACTTAAGCATTTTAAAAATAGTAAACGTTGCTTTTGCCTCGGTTTTAAATCCGGCTCCCGAAGGCGTAACCGCAAAGATGCCTACATTCCTGACCACGCTGTCTTTTGTATCGTAAAAATCTTCCAGGGAAAAAAACATCTGGTGCGTAATGCCTTCGGCATACATATGCGAAAGCCGCGCCGGAATGTAGCTTGCGCCCATCCACGCTTTTTCCGCGCGCTCCGGAAGGAGATTTGCCCTGCGGTCGTAATTCCACTCATCGATGAGCAAGGGAATTTGCCTTTCGAAACGAAAATATGAAAGCCAGTCGCGGATGAGCACCGAGGGATTTTTATTATACCGAGTAACCTCTTTTTCGGCCTTAGGGTCGGTGGAATAGGCATGCCAGGAGATAAAATCCAACGGCAGCTTGTATTTATAGCAGAACTTAATAAGTTCATATATCAGGCTCTTCTCCGGGGTCACTATGGTGTTGCCGTCAAAATCCTGGAACCACCAGCTTGTCGAAGGCCCGCCCAGCGGGATATATACTTTTGACTCTTCTTCTAATTCTTTTACTACTTCGGCAACCGATTTATAGAGCATGAGGTATTCCTGCTCTTTCCCCAGGAAGAATTCATCCAGGTCAGGGGCGCTCCAGACTTCATACCAAATACGGTACCTTTTGTTACAGCTCAAGTCCCGGATGGTTGCCTTCACGTACTCCTTGAATGCTTTCTGATTAGTGGGGGGGCTGCGTTTATCTAATACGGCGCCCATGCCTGCCGGGGTGCCGAATAAGTCAAGGATAACAATCCCTCCCGCATCATTGATTTTTTTTATCAATGCATCGTAGGCAGCGAGCAGTTTTTCTTTTGCCTCTTTATCTTGGGAGAACTGCGAAATATACCAGAGGTTATATTGCAGGCGGTAAAACCCTGAAAACCCTATTTCCTTTTCCCATGCCTGTAATGTGTCTTCGGCAGCAAGTTCCTGGGGCCAGGCCTTATCTTGCGAAAACCCTCTTGCGCTTAAATCAATGTTTGGCTTATACACCGGGGGTAACGCAACCGTTGCGTTGGAAGAGGCATCAATCTCTATCCCAAATTCTTTTTCCTGCGCATGCAACATAGGGGCAGAAAGACACGCCGCCAAGAACAAGACAAGAGATAATAATCTGACTTTAGGCATTAAGTTTCCTCTGGACCCTGGTAATTGATTCCGCCTTCCCCGTCGCATCATTGATCTGTATCGCCACAGCGTGAAGCTGGATATTGTCTTGAGCTACCTCAAACCGCGTGGGAATGCCAGTCACAAACCGCTCAAGCACGTCCTCTACCCTACGGCCTATTACCGAATCATAGGGGCCGGTCATGCCCACATCGGTGATATATGCGGTGCCGCCAGGAAGAATCCTTTCGTCTGCAGTCTGGATATGGGTATGGGTGCCGACCACTGCCGAAACCTTGCCGTCAAGAAACCACCCTATTGCCACTTTTTCGGAAGTAGCTTCGGCGTGCATATCGACAATGACCGCCTTGGTTTCGCGTCTCATTTCTTCTACCGCAGACATCGTGGTTTTGAAAGGGCATTCAACTAACGCGTCGATAAACACCCTTCCCAATACGTTGGCTATGCCGATTGTTAACCCGGATGGCAAGGTAAAGACGCCAAAGCCGCAACCCGGTGCGCCGGCAGGGAAGTTAAGGGGCCTTATGATCCGGCGTTCGTTCTGAATCAGCTCAAATATGTCTTTCTTTTTCCAGATGTGGTCGCCAGCAGTAATCACGTCGACAGACGCGCCTAATAATTCTCCTGCGGTCTGCGCCGTTATCCCGGAGCCACCTGCGATATTTTCCGCATTCGCTATCACAAAATCAATCCCGAGCTCTTTTTTAAGCTCCGGCAGCAGCCGCTTCACCGCTTCCCTGCCGGGGCTGCCTACGATATCTCCGATAAATAATATCTTCATAGGTTATTTCGCGTATTCTATCGCTCTTGTTTCCCTGATAACCGTTACCTTAATCTGGCCGGGGTATTCCATGCCCTCTTCAATTTTTTTACGGATCTCCCGTGCCAGGTTTACCGCGTCGTGGTCAGAAATCCTTTCGGGCTGCACAATAACCCGTATTTCCCGGCCTGCCTGTATCGCAAACGCCTTATCTACCCCCTTAAAAAGATTGGCAATAGACTCCAGCTTCTCCAGCCGTTTGATATACGTTTCCAGCGTCTCGCGGCGCGCGCCGGGCCTGGCAGCGCTTATTGCATCAGCTGCAACTGCCAGCACCGCATAGAAACTTGTAGGTTGTGCTTCCTCATGGTGCGCTTCGATCGCATGTATTACTTCCAGGGGTTCGTTAAATTTCTTTGCCAGATCTGCACCAATTTTTGCGTGGGTGCCCTCAATCTGATGGTCAACCGCTTTGCCGATATCGTGTAACAGCCCGATCCGGCGCGCAAGCTTAAAATCCAAGCCAAGCTCGGATGCCATTGTCCCTAAAAGAAATGCAACCTCTGTAGAATGCTGCAGGGCATTCTGTCCGAAACTGGTGCGGTATTTTAACCTGCCTAAGAGTTTAATCAGTTCGGGGTGTAAGCCATCGACTCCCGCCTCAAATGCCGCCTTTTCGCCCTCCTCACGGATATGCTCTTCCATCTCCTGTTTTGTTTTTTCGACTACCTCTTCAATCCTGCCGGGATGAATTCGCCCGTCGCTAATCAACTTTTCCAATACCCGTCTGGCTATCTCGCGCCGCACCGTGTCAAAACAGGAAAGCGTAACCGCCTCAGGCGTATCGTCAATAATCACGTCCACGCCCGTGGCCATCTCCAGGGCTCGGATATTTCTGCCTTCCCTGCCGATGACCCTGCCCTTCATTTCATCATTGGGAAGATTCACTACGCTCACCGTTGATTCCACGGTATGTTCAACCGCACATCTTTGAATCGCAAGGCTTACCACCTCCTGGGATTTCTTGTCCAGCGTAGAACGTATCTCTTCCTCCTGCCGCTTGATCAGGACCGCCTTTTCTGCGTTCAGCTCCTCATTGAGGCGGTTCAATAATATCTGTTTTGCTTCTTCGACAGAAAGCGAGGATATTTTTTGCAGGCGCTCTTTCTCCTCCGCAATGAGCATATGCAGCTGGTTCTCTTTTGCCCTTAACGACTCTTCCTGTTTTTTGAAATTTTCCTTTCTCGCATCAATTTCTTTTTCCTTCTTCTCCAAGAGATCGAGCCTGCGGTCGATGTTTTCTTCCTTCTGTGCCAATCTCTTTTCAAGGTTAAAAATCTCCTGCCTGCGGTCTTTTGTTTCATTGTCGAAATCCTGCCGCATCTTATACAAAAGATCCTTGGCCTCTAGTTCTGCCTGCCGGCGTATATCATCCGCCTCTTTCTTGCCTCGCTCAAGGAGAATTTTGACTTTCGCTTCCGCGTCTTCAATTTTCTTCTCGGCGACATATCTTCTTATAAGATATCCGGCGTAGATCGATATCGCTGCCACAATGATGGTTACGGCTATATTAAGCATCTATCACTCAACCTCCTTTTAAA
Source organism: Candidatus Omnitrophota bacterium (assembly GCA_040754255.1). GTDB lineage: Bacteria > Omnitrophota > Gorgyraeia > Gygaellales > Profunditerraquicolaceae > SURF-25. Next base: position 9,050 of record JBFMDA010000007.1, read on the forward strand.
GTAAACACAAAAGTGCCTTTTTCTTGAGCCTTCGTCGTACGACGCCTCAGATAAAAACAGCTATTGTGTTTAGTCTTTGTGTAAGGTGAAAAAGTTAGGCAACAATAACCCTGTTGACTGCTACGTCTGCGTTTGTGGCGGGGATTCGGGGCAAGATCTGAAAATCAAATGCGAGACCTATCGTATATGCGCTTGGGGGTAGTTTTTTCAGGAACCGATCGTAACAGCCTCTGCCGCGGCCAAGCCTTCGGCCCTTGGCATCAAAGGCCACGCCCGGCACCATAACAAGGTCTATCCTGTGAAGGGCAACTGGTTTCTTTATCACAGGCTCCGATGTGCCGTAGAGACCTCTTTGGAGCTTCGTATCCCTATGTAATGTACATGCGTGTAATGTGCGATTGCGTCCGCACACAGGCACTACAATCGTTTTTCCCAAATTAAGCGCATCCTGAATCATATCCTTGGTATCAACCTCGCCGTCAAATGAAACGTAGCTCATTACTATTTTTGCCTTTTTAAACACCGGAGTCTTAAACAGCTTCTGTTTAATGCGCCAGCTTTTTCTTGCGCGGTATTCCTCCTTCTGTGTTCTCAATCTATGTAAAATTGTAGTACGAATCTTTTGTTTTGTCAACCCTGCACATCGAATCACGTTACGCACCGGTTAGGTATCAATGAAGAATGAGCGTGCGCGGCTTCGCCGCTTTTTTAAAGTTCCTTGGTTTCTGTATTTTTTTCAATGCCCCTTCTTTTCCTTTCTGCGCAAGTTCCTGATAAATCAAAATCCACACGCAATCCATATCGCTATCTATTTCGCATTTGCCGTTGTTAACGCCGCTGCAGGGGCCGTTTCGCATGCCTTTAGGGCAGAGCGTAACCGGGCAGCGGGCAGCGGTAAGGTCCAATATGCATTCTCCGCACAGAGAACATTTTTCATAAAAATTGCCTTTGCTGTCAAGGCTTGAGCCAAACAGGGTATTGCAGGCGGGTACAACCGTTATCCCCCTACGTTCGTTGTCTTTAACCGTCTGAACGCCTAACCCGCAGGCAAGCACCAGCACGGCCTCCGCAGTCTGAAAGGCCTTTGCATGCTGCGCGAGTTCCTTCTTGACTTGTGCCGCAACGCATGGCGCCTGGGGAATTGCGCTGCCCACCACATCCTTGCCATGCCCCCTCAATAATTGTGCCATCGCTGCTATTTCCCGCTCCCCTCCTGTACAGCATTGCGTTGCGCATTCCCCGCAACCGATGAGGAATATGGCGCGGTGCCCTTCTAGCATCCGCAGTAACTCCTGAATTGGTTTCTGTTCTGTCGCTATCATGTGCGTGTAAAAAAAATCCCCGCACTGTGCCGTTGGGTATGATGGGCTGAACCGCTTTGGGTACAGGTGGGTGTCTGCTCCGCAGTGCCACAGCACAACGGAAGCTTCTGACTCCCTTTAATGTGGTGTTGGCTCACCAATCATCAAACTTCCAACGTGCACGGCAGGGATAAGGTGTATGCCGTTTTCCTTTGACCACAGTATATCATATTGCGTTTGAGAAATCAAGCTATCTAATCGCGGCGTTAAAAATTTTTTTTAGCTCACCCACCAGCTGCGCATGCAGCGCATTGACCTCGCCATCGGTTAACGTGCGCTGCGGCGAACAATACGTACAGGAAATAGTCAGGCTTTTGGCATCGTCTGGAATTTGTTCGCCTTTATAGTATTTACTGACCTCTGCGTCCTGCAAAAGCCCTTTTGAGTTGCGCATCCCCCATCGGGCTATCTCGTCTAAAATGGCCCCCGTACGCACGGTGTCCTTGACGACAATGGTAGTATCCCGAGTAACTCTTGGCATGCGGGCAAAAGGCTTGAATCTGCGCTTGAGGCGTGCCGAAGACAGAAGTGTCTCTACGTCTATTTCCGCCTCAACCACCTCTTTATTCTTTATGTCCAGCCTCTCGCACATTTCTTTACGCAGCCTCACAAATGTGCCCACCAATATACCGCGCGCATATACTTGCCCCTCGTGGGCGTTTCTCATGACAAACTGGTATGCGTCTTTCTCAATCCCGAGCCGTTCAAAAAGAACTTCTAGTATTCCTTTGATATGAAGCAAGCCTGCTTCGTCGTACACGCGGTCTTTGCCCACCCACAGCATCCGTCCTCCGCAAAGAGCTATCCCTAATTTGTAATGTTCCTGGACCTCTTCTACAACGTCGAGGCCGTATGTATGGGCGATTTCAAAAATAGCTATGTAAGGCTGTTTCTGACGCAGGTTGTAGGCAACGCACTGCGCCAGGCTCGCTCTCAACGTTGTCCTGAGCACCGCCTGATCTTTGCTTAAAGGGTTTGCGATTGCAATTTCCTTATCCGCATCTTGCCCCGGAGCGCGTACCCACCCTTTTTCTATAAGGCTATAGGTAATCACTTCATTCAGGCCCAGGCCAATGAGAATCTCTTTTAAGGACCGGTTAAGAGCGGTATCGTCCTGAGGGCCTGCCTGGGGCCTGATGCGCGGAATGGTAGTAGGTATGCGGCCATAACCGAATATTCGCGCTATTTCTTCAATAAGGTCGACCTCTATTTTGACATCTTGGCGAAAAGATGGTACGTTGATTGTGTATTTTTTTTGCGATACTGCCTTTACGTTAAAGCCCAGGCTTTCCAGAATCCCTTTTATTGTGCCAGGCGGGATCTGGACGGCTAACGCGCGCCTCAGGTGTGTCGTATCCAACGCAATACGCCTGGCGGGCGCTTTCGCAACCCCTGAAATTTTTGCTGCGGATACCGTGCCACCGGCAATTTGCCTGATCAAACGCGCCGCACGTAACGACGCTTCTTGCGCGACCACACTATCAACGCCTCTTTCAAAGCGGTAGGCCGAATCGCTCTCCAATCCGAGCATGCGCCTGCCTCGGCGGACTACCACCGGGTTAAATACGGCGGCCTCCAGCAATATGCGCGAGGTAGCCGGGCCTACTTGCGTCTCCCTTCCTCCCATTATTCCTGCTATCGCGACCGGGCCCTTTGCATCCGCAATCACCAGGACATCATGGTTGAGTTGCCGTTCAATACCGTCGATAGTAACGATTTTTTCTTCCTTCTTTGCCCTGCGCACAGTTATTGCCCCTGCCTGCAGCGTATCAAAATCAAATGCATGTAACGGTTCGCCCCACTCAAACAAGATATAGTTAGTGATATCTACAATGTTGTTTATACTGCGGCACCCTATCAACTCAAGACGCTGCCTAAGCCATTCTGGAGAGGGGCCTACCTTTATCCCTTCGATAAGCTTGGCGGTATAAAGCGGGCAATCCTTTTTTTCCTGAACTTCTATGCCCAGCGCATGCCTCCCCCCCATACGCAACGGCTGCGGCTCGGAGAGCTTAAGTTTTTTATTGGTAAGCGCGGCAACCTCGCGGGCAACCCCGACAACGCTGAGCCAGTCAGGCCGGTTTGAGGTAATTTCGATCTCAAACACGAAATCGCCATTACTCTCCTCGATGGATACCACTTCGAGGCCGGCCATAGTCAATTTCTCGGCCAATGCCCGGGGTGCAAGGGTAATCGTAACAAAATCCTTCAGCCAGTTATAAGTAATTTTCATGCGCTAAAACTGCTTTAAAAACCTCAAATCGTTTTCGAAAAGCAAACGTATATCTTCGATGCCGTATTTAAGAAGCGCTATCCTTTCAACGCCCATGCCAAAGGCAAAGCCTGTGTATCGCGCGGGGTCGTAACCGACATGCCTAAATACATTGGGATGGATCATGCCGGAGCCTAAGATTTCAAGCCAGCCTTTCCTGCCGCAGAGAGAGCACCCCTTGCCTTTACAGAGGATGCAGGAAATATCTACTTCTGCGGAGGGCTCGGTAAAAGGGAAAAAATGCGGCCTAAAGCGCATCGAGATATCTTTGCCGAATACTGATTTGGCAAAAAATTCAAGCGTGCCCTTTAAGTCGGCAAATGTGATATCGGCATCCACCACAAACCCTTCTATCTGATGAAACATAAAAGAATGGCTTGCGTCAACCGCATCGGGCCGATACACGCGCCCAGGGACCACTATCGCTAAGGGAGGCTTGTGGGATTTCATCGCCCGAATCTGCACCGGCGAAGTGTGGCTGCGTAACAACAGTGTACTTTTCGTCGCAAGATAGAACGTATCAAACACATCCCGCGAAGGGTGCTCCAGCGGGATATTCAACCCGGTAAAATTATTGAATTCGGTCTCTATCTCCGGGCCTTCTACAACTGAAAATCCCATTTGCCTGAAGATGGCGCATACCTCGCTGATGATTTTGGTGATAGGATGGAGGTGCCCGAGCTCCGGGGCAATGCCCGGCATGCCGATATCAATAGTATCTGCGTCTGCGCCTTCTCGCCCTGCCGTCAAGGCCTTTTGTTTCTCGTCGAGAAGCGCAAGGAGGCCAGATTTAAGCTCATTCACCTGCCTGCCGAAAGAAGCGCGCTCTGCAGCCGGCAGAGAAGGAATTGTGCTCGTCAGCTGTGCAATAAGGCCTTTCCTGCCAAGGTATTTTACGCGCACTCCTTCTAATGCCCCTATAGACTCCAGATCGTTAAGGTCGGAGGTTATTTGAATTTTAATTGCTTCAATATCCATGCCACTCCCAAGATGACTAACAGCACCAGCGCAAAATTTATTTTGCGTATGTTCAATTTTTCCGCATATGACCGGCCAGGTTTGATGACACGTACTGTTTCAGCGTGTATATCCAGGTCACCGCCGTGTAAAATGCAGGCGCGACGGAAGGTGCCTGTGACCTCAACCCAGTCGCCCTTTGATTGATAACTACCTGTGCGCTGGATACTCTTTGCCGCAGGCCCCTCTAACCATACGCCGATCGCATTCGTTCCGTCATGAAGGTTAACCCATGCAAAATTTCCTCTGTACATTATATCACCGATTGCTTCCCCTTCATACGATATCGTTGCCGCATCGAACCGAGTTGCATTATTAATCAGGTCTGTGCTGGAAACAGGCTGTGCGTAACAGGCGCGTGCGGCACAAAGAAAAAGCCCCGCGAGGAATACGATTCGCAACAACAATTTTATGCTGTTCATTTGCCTCTTATGGCTGCGACAAAAAAGCCAATTAACGTAAACACCGAAATAAACTCAAGCCTCCCCGCCCACATCTGAAATATATATGTTATTTTCAATGCGGCCGGCATTGCCGGTTGAGTAATCCCACAGGACAAACCCACGTTTGCTGCGGCAGAAGTCGACTCAAAAAGGGAACTCAAAAACGGGTAACCCAGGAGCATACCCACAAGCGAACCTACCCCATAGAGCGCTAAGTACGCAAGCGTAATAATCAGCGCGGTCCTTGCCTGATGGTCTTCCAAAAACACATCTCTGATATGGTGGAATTTCTGTATGACAATCGACTTGTCGGGCAATATGACCCGCTTGATGTCCTGAAAAAGCGCCTTCATCACGACACCCACCCGCAGCATTTTAATCGCGCCTGTCGTCGAGCAGACAGCGCCGCCTAACGCCATAGCAATAATCAGGCCCACTAATGCAAGCTGGCTCCAGTCACTGATGAATTGAGGGGCATAGAGGGTACCATACCCTGTGCCGGTGTGCCCTGAGATAAACTGGTAGAACCCTTTGCGGAAAAGCATGGATGCGTACGGATACACCTGCATCTGGTTTAATCCGACGGCAACGAGCACAAAAAGCAGGGAGACCGAAAAGAAAAACGCAACGGTTTCGATATTCTTGGCTATCTCCCGGCGGTTGCCCATCCATATATGGTAATGGAGCCTAAAATTAATGGCGCCTAAGATCATAATAACGATGGTGACCATTTCAATGGCTGCGCTGTGGTAGTAAAGGATATTTTGCGACTGGGGTGTAAACCCGCCCGTATCGAACGCGGCCATAAAAATACAAGCGCCGTGGAAAAAGGCACTTCCTTTTGACATGCCTTCGGTTATGCCGACAACGCCTAACACCAAGGTCCCTAAGATAAAATATACGATGCTCACCAGCCAGATAAAACGGCTTGTGTTGACCACGTTAGGCAATATTTTTTCATCGCGCGCTTCTCCGATGTACATCTTGAAGGCGCCAGAGGTACCTTTTACCAGCAAGGAAAGAATAACAATGACTATTCCCTGCCCTCCCACAAACATAATGAGGTGCCTCCAGAAATTATGGCTTAGCGCCAAATGGTCAAGATCCTGCACAAGGGTAAGCCCCGTCGTGGCAAACCCGGACATCGAATCAAAGCATGCGTCGAGGAATGAATGCCAGTGCCCGCTTAAAAACATCGGGATTGCGCCCAATACCATTGCAACCAGCCACGATAAAGATACCACAATCATCCCCTGCATCCAGCTTAAGTCTTTATCGGTATCGCAGAGCTTTATCAAGAGTATCCCGATAATCAGGCTGATTTGGGCACCAATACAAAAATCCAGCGCCGGGTTAAACTCATTACACGCTATCCCCAGCACCATGGGCAGGAGCATAACGGTGCCTAACCCCACAATGACCTTGCCTAAATAATATCCGATTGTTCTGGCATCTTCTACGCGTGGTCTCAAAATCATATTTTTAGCGAAAAAAGTAGGCAGGTAATGAATCCAACGAGGATTATCAGCAAGGCATACGCGCACTCAACGGCAATGCCTAACGCGATATTGCGTAGCGTGCTTGTTTTCATATTAGAGTTTTCCTAAAAGAACATTCAACAGCTGCGACTCGTTGCCGATAAGGGTCATGGCAATGATGTCATCGCCGGGCAAAAGCACGGTGTTGCCTTTCGGGACGATGACCTCTTCGCCTCTCACGATCGAAACAAAGACTGAATCCGTCGGCAATTGGACATCTTTGATCTCTTTGTTGACAACGGGGGAATCCTCTGCCAAGTCGAACCGCACGATGCTCAGTTTGCCTCTCTTGAAACTCATCAAGTTAACAAAGTCGGAAAAGGACACTTCCTCTTCAACGATCTTGGCAATGATACGCGTAGAATCAACCGGGACATCAACGCCTAACTCAGAAAATATCAGTTCGTTGCTGGGGTTATTCACCCGCGCAACGGTGCGCCGGATGTGAAATTTTTCCTTGGCTAATTGGCAGATAATCAGGTTGTCTTCGTCTTCCCCGGTAACCGCCGCAATCACGTCGGCGCGGCGCGTGCCCGCTTCCTCCAGGATAGTGGAATCGCACCCGTCTCCGTTAATCACAAGGATTTCCAGCTCCTTGGCAATCATCTCACAGATAGAACGGTCCTTTTCAACAATGCTGACCGTGTGCGTTCCCAGCGTCAGCCGCTTTGCCAAAAAATATCCGACCTTGCCCGCCCCTACAATCACAATATACATAGCCCCGTGCACCTCGACCGGTTAAAGCTCGAACTTCTCCTTGATTTTCATCAAGCTCTCTACCTTGACTACGGCCATCAGGATATCTTTGGCTTTAAGCACCGTATCAAGGCTCGGTATAATAACCCCTTCCAGTTTCCTTATCGCAACTACCAGAAACTCATGGGGGATACTTATCTCTTTTATGGTCTTTCCCGCCAATTCGCCCTTGACTTCAATCTCGATAACGCCTACGTCCTTGCTCTCGATAAGATACGTAGAAAACCTACTCTCTACGATCTTATCCCTGATCATGGAGGCGAACAATATAGTGCCGCTTATCACATCCATGCCCAGCGCAGAATAGATGTGGGCGCGCTGCGGGTCATATACGCGGGCGATTACTTTTGGGATCTTAAAAATCTTTTTCGCGACCTGCGAGGAAATTAAGTTTGTATTATCGCCGTTGGTAACTGCACAAAATGCATCTGCCTTCTCGATGCCCGCCTGTTTCAACACGTTCACATCAAACCCATTGCCCACCAAGGTCAATCCGTTGAACGTGCTTCCCAGCCGTTCGAACGACGCAGGATTCTTATCTATTATCACCACGTCGTGGCCTTCTTGCGACAGGAGCTTAGCCAGCTCAGAACCCACTCTCCCACACCCAATAATAATCGTGAACATACCCTTGCCCTGTTATCGGACGCTTTTGGCTAATTCGATTATTTTCTGGAACGCTCGGCTATCTTTCACTGCCAGTTCCGCCAACATCTTTCTATTCAACGCGACCTTGGCTTTTTTCAAGCCCTCCATAAACTGGCTATAGGTAATGCCTTCCTGGCGACAGGCAGCGTTTATGCGCGTAATCCAGAGGCTGCGGAATTCGCGTTTTTTTACCCGGCGGTCTCGGTATGCGTATTTCAACGCATGCATCAGGGCTCGACGGGCCTGCTGAAATTGCTTACTCCTGTCCCCCCAAAAACCTTTTGCCTGTTTTAATACCCTTTTCTTCCTTCTTTTTGTTGCAACACTATGTTTTACCTTCGCCATGCTTCCTCCTTACACGACAGATATGCGCTCACGCATAAGAACTAGATTCTCTCGCTATGCATAGGGCAACATGCGCTTTAAAAAACGCCTTGTTTTCCTGTCCCCTATTGTCCGGGCCTTCCTTAATTTCCTCAGCCGCTTGGCATCTTTAGACGAGGCCAAATGGCTTTTGCCGCAAGGAAAATATTTGACCTTGCCCTTTTTGGTCAACTTGAACCTTTTTACGACACCCTTTTTTGTCTTTAATCCTTTCATGTCATTCCTCTGTGGTAGCGTAGGCCTTTTCTGCCGCAGTAACGCCTACCCTTCTATGGTATAGCCGCGTGCATGCACCGGCCTTACGTCTTGCCGCGCTTGGGCGCAATTACAAAAGACATTATCCTGCCTTCAAGTAAGGGTTCTTTCTCAAGTTGCGCCTCCTGTTGCGTATCGCTTATAAATCTATCTAAGACCTTCTTGCCCAAATCAAGGTGCTCCATCTGCCTGCCCTTAAAGAAGAGTTCCACTTTCACCCGGTCTTTTTTGTCCAGAAACGTAAGGGCCTGTCTGAGCTTCACTTGATAGTCGTGGTCGTCAATATTAGGTTTCAAACGTATCTCTTTAAGTTGAGACTGATGCTGGTGCTTCTTTGCCTCGCGCTCCTTCTTCTCCTGGTCGTATTTGAATTTACTGAAATCAATGATACGGCATACAGGAGGAGCTGCCTGGGGCGCTACTTCTACCAAATCAAGGCCATGCTGTTCGGCAAGTTCAAGCGCTTTTTGAATAGACACCACTCCCAACTGGTTACCTTCGGGGCCCACAAGGCGCACCTCGGGTACGCGGATCCTTTCATTAATACGAATGAATTTCTTTATGTGTACCACCTCCTTTTATTTTCTAGGCAGGTTATCTGCCTATCGCCTTCTCTGCTCTCTGCCGGCGACCTGTGATTGTATGTCGCGGATCAACTCCGTAACTTCCATGGTCTTGGTGTCGCCGCTTCCCTGCCAGCGCACCGATACCGTATTATCCCGCATTTCTTTCTCTCCAACAACTAAAATAAGAGGGATCTTTTCTGTTTCTGCCTGCCTGATGCGCTTATTAAGTGTTTCGTTGGTGTCGTTGAGTTCTGCCCTCACATCCTTCGCCTTAAGCGCAGCTTCTACTGTGAGTGCGTATTCCTGGCAAGTCTCCTTTACGGGGATAACCACCGCCTGTACAGGCGCCAACCATAACGGGAATGCGCCCCCATAATGCTCGGTGAGGCAGGCAATAAAACGCTCGATACTGCCCAGCAGCACGCGGTGCAGCATAATCGGCTGCTGTTGCCGGCCGTCTGAATCAACATACGCAAGCTCAAACCTCTTCGGGAGCGCAAAATCGCACTGGATGGTTGCGCACTGCCATGACCTTTTCATTGCATCCTTTAATTTTATATCGATTTTGGGGCCGTAGAAAGCGCCTTCCCCGGGGTTTACTGTGTATGCAAGCCCTATCTCTTTCAAAGATTCTTCCAGCCCTTCGGTAGCTAACCGCCAATCTTCGTCGGAGCCGATGTATTTTTCAGGCCTTGTGCTTAACTCAATGCCTAATGATTGAAAGCCGAACACCTTCATCGTGTCGAATACAAACGCAATAATCGCTTTTATCTCGCTCTTAAGTTGCGAGGGCAAGCAAAAGACGTGGGCATCGTCCTGCGTAAATCCACGCACCCTCAAAAGGCCGTGCAGGACACCCGTCTTTTCGTGCCGGTATACCGTGCCCAGCTCAAATAAGCGTAAAGGCAACTCCTTATAACTTCTTGTTTTCGATTTATAAAGAAGGATGTGGCCGGGGCAATTCATCGGCTTTAGCACAAATTCTTTATCCTCTATCTGAAACGTATACATATTTTCTTTGTAATAGTCGTAATGCCCGGATTTCTTCCAAAGTTCAGCCTGCATAATGTGTGGCGTAATCACCATCTGGTAGCCGCGTTTTGTATGTTCGTTTTTCTCGAAATCTTCAATTAGCCTGCGCACGGTTGAGCCTTTGGGGTAATAGAAGACGAGGCCGGCTCCGGCCTCTTCGTGGAACACATCAAAAAGCCCAAGCTGCGGACCGAGCTTGCGGTGATCGCGCTTCTTTGCCTCTTCAAGATTCTTAAGGTATTCTTCCAGCTCTGCCTGGGTTTCAAAACAGGTGCCGTAAATCCTGCGCAGCATCGGGTTGGTTTCAATGCCATGCCAATACGCGCCTGCTATCGACAAAAGTTTAAAGGCTTTTATGTTACCCGTTGTTTCGATATGCGGGCCGCGGCACAAATCTAGAAAGTTCTCGCCAGTCTTATATATCGACACTTTCTCATCGGAGATTTCCCGAAGCAGGTCAATTTTATACTCTTCGTGCAGCTTCTTAAACAATGCTTCCGCCTCTTTTTTAGGCAGCTCCTGCCTGACAAACGGCTCGTCCTTACGGATAATCTGCCGCATCTTTTCTTCTATCGCCGCTAAATCATCGTCGGTAAACGGCTCTTTTTTATCAAAATCATAATAAAAGCCGTCTTCGATAGAAGGCCCGATGCCTAATTTGACCTCGGGCCACAACTCTTTCACGGCCTGGGCCATTATGTGTGAACAAGAATGTCGTAAAATATCTAATTCTTTGTCCATGCTATTGAGCGCTTAATGTAGCGAGTATGCGCATAAAATCTTTATCGTCATTTGCGTAATCCGCCTGAGTCGTATTAAGACCCAGCTGAAGTAAATAGTCTCCCACAAATATATAGACAAAGTGGTAGTTAAGTTTTTTGCCCGGTACTTCGACTACCCTTTCAAACGCAGAGAACCCTTTTAGTTCTAAAGGGCTTCCGCTATTGGCAAATAGTATCCCTTCCCCCCACACTTTCTTCTCCCACTCCCGGTGAAATTCTGCGACTTCCTTAAAAGCCGCTTCTTTATCGAGTAATTTCTCTGGTGGAACCTGAGAAACCATTGAACTTATAAACGGAATATCTTTTATAAACGTAGCGTCATTAACAAGATAAAAAGGCACTGCGGGCTCATTAAAAACAACAAAATGCCAATTGCGAGAAGTCCCTTCGGGGACTTTTAACACAAACTTTGGCGTTGCGTGCTCGTATTGGCCGTATTGTTTTTTCCCTGCGGCAAGGACATCGCCAAGCTTGCGTTTTCTTGTCTGGCCAGATTCCGTAACCCTTTTCCCCTCTCCGATAAATTTAAAAGTGGCTGCGGCGTCCTCGAAATCTTTCAGGTGCGCATTCGCGGAAGAAGACCAATCCCCTCCCATAACAGAAATAATTGTCCCGTTTCTCATAAATTTGTAGTCTACATTGCGCATTGATTTCCCATCGTTTGCATTCAGGTCAAAAATAGCCCTCGATCCTTTAAGACCGTTGAGTTCTATTTCGTGTGGTTCTTCAATCACCGCCAAGGTGCCTGTTTTATATTTCGCAAATACCTCCCGCCAATACTGAAGAACGCGTTTCGAAAAATCGACTGCGTTCGTAATATTCTCCGGGGCGACATCTATTGTCACCATCAAATTCGGGAAAACCGTTTCCCCCTTTGTGTGCTGGTCATGCTTACTATATACTACTGCTTCGGTTGATGTTTTCCCCGGGATAGGAGCGCGTACGTCTTTAAGCCACCCCTTAGGACCACTAATTTCAAAACCATACTCAGTATTTACATGAAGTGTAGTTGAGTCGCCTGGAAACGGTGCCTGCATCGCTGTTGATGGTTTTTCTAAGCCCCCTTTGCTTTTCTCGGCTTTGATTTCTTGTATTTCATCGCTAAAATAAGTAAGCGGTACTCCTGCTACGTCAACCTTTATATATCTGTCCGTTTTTTCAATAATAGTAGCATCTAGCTTCTTGCCGTCCTTAAAATAAATGGTGTCTGCCAAGCAGGGAGAAACGCATAATAATAAAGCTACTAACAAAATTAGATTTCTACGCATTCTTGCCTCTTTTTAGTGGTGGGCTCAAGTGGGTTCGAACCACCGACCTTTGCGATGTCAACGCAACGCTCTAACCAACTGAGCTATGAGCCCTAATTTTTTTATTCGCGTTGCTCATAGCGAACACCTATGCACCAATCCTCCTACGCCCTTTGCATCAACTTGTAAGAGCTTTGACGGGCTTCGGAGGACCCGCCGTAGCGCATCATAGTAATGCACGGAGTCATTACTAGCGCGTAGGCGGGCTAGAGCTATGAGCCCTTAATTTTCTGCGCTGTAACCAATACGTTAATCCGTAGCGCGTTGTGCGTACAGCGTATTGCGTCAAACCCTAAATTCTCAACAACTGGGCAAGGAGGGAGTTCCCTGCCATTTTGTTTTTACTTCGCCGGGCAGGGATCCCGTTTCTTACCGTTAACATTATGGAAACGGGAGAACCCTCACAGCCGTTTCTCAACTACTGGGCAAGGAGGGAGTTGAACCCTCACGACCTTGCGGCCAACAGATTTTAAGTCTGTCGTGTATGCCATTCCACCACTTGCCCGATGACTTTTTAATATGTCCTTTAGCCGCTACACAAATACATTGGTTGCTAAAGGATGAATTTCACTCCGCGGAATCAAATTCCGCTTCGCGGAATTTGAGGCGACGAGCGGATTCGAACCGCTGTATAGCTGTTTTGCAGACAGCTGCCTTGCCACTTGGCTACGTCGCCAGGCGTTCTATCTGTTGGACAATATCATCAATTTCTGCCAGGCATCCTATGCCAATCGTACCACAGGCAAGCTTCCCTTTTTTCGGCCCAACAAACACATACCCCAGCGCCTGCAGTTTCTTGATATTCGCCTGCACGATTGCATTGCGGTACATGCCTTCATTCATCGCCGGGCATAAAAGCACAGGTGCTTTTGTCGCCGCCACTATGCAGGTTAACATGTCATCGCAGATGCCGGAAGAAATTTTGCCTATACAATTTGCGGTGGCTGGCGCAATCGCAACCACGTCTGCCTGCTCTGCCAAGCTAATATGTTCGATTTCCCAGGCATCCGGCTCGTCAAAAAGGCTTACGTATACCTTGTTGCCGGAAAGACTTTGAAAGACAATCGGCTTGATCAGCTCCTTGGCCTCCCGCGTCATCACTACGCTGACTACAAAGCCCTTTTCCTTAAGCCTGCGAATGAGATCGCAGGCCTTATAGAGCGCAATGCTGGCGGTTACTCCCAGAATAATATGTCTATTTTTTTTCATAAAAGGGCTTTGGTTTTTTATTTCGCTGACGCGCTTTTCTTACACTTTACTTTTCCTTCGGCAATCTCCTGCAGCGCAAGAATAGAAGGCTTGACCGACGCGCTGCCTTCTACGAGTTTCGGCTGCCCCTCTGCAATCTCTAGGGCCCGTCTCGACGCCAATACTACCAACTTGTACACAGAACCCTTGCTGTTTTCGATTAATTTCTCTAATGCAATATCTTTCATGTGCGTACACCTCGTTTATTTCTTGCGGCTTGCGCCGAAAGTTCTTTTTTAATTATTGTGCACAGGGCCGCGATGGCCTTGCCAAGATCCTTGTTCACAATCCGGTACTCGTAATGCCTGGAGGCGCGAATCTCTTCTTCGGCAAGTGCGAGCCGCTGCTCAATCTCCTTTGCCCCTGTCCTGCTGCACCGTTTTTGTATACGCTCAGGGAGTAATTTCAGTGAAAGAGGCATTACAAAGATCGACACGGAGTTTTGAGGGTACAGCGCCCTTACCCTACGCGCCCCTTTTATGTCGAGGCACAGCAGAAGCCCTGATTTTGCCGAGTATTTGTCTGAGAAAAGCGCTGTGGGCGTTCCGTAATAATAGCCTAAATATTTCGTCCATTCAAGCAGTTTTTTCGCCCTCAATTTCTCTTGGAATTCTTGCGTGGTGATAAAATAATAGTCCCTGCCGTTCTTCTCTCCCGAGCGCTTTGGCCGGGTCGTGTAAGACACCGAGCGGGCAAGCTTCCTGCGTAACAGCCTGTCGGAAAGGATGCCTTTAAGAAGCGTGGTCTTGCCTGAGCCGGAAGGCCCGGAAATAACAAATATGGTCTTGGGTATGCTCATCGCGCAACCGAAGCGGATACTACTCTATATTCTGCAATTGTTCCCTGATTTTTTCGATTTCGCTCTTTGCCTCAATGACCCTTGAGGTAATCAACATGTCGAATGATTTTGCGCCTGTTGTGTTTATCTCACGCTGCATCTCCTGGGCAATGAAATCGAGTTCTTTGCCTTTTGGTCCCGTATCCCTCATGGTACGCATAAAATTTCTTATGTGGAACTCTACCCGTTGCAATTCTTCAGAGATGTCGGATTCTTTCAAAAAATTTTCTTTTTCTTCGTCGGAAAGAAATCCCTCTAGTTTAGCCGCAACCGCTTTTTTAAAGCGGCTCCCAATGCTCCCTACCAGCACACGTACACACCTTAGCCGCGCCAGAAGATATGCCGCTAACGCAGCCCCCTCTCTTTTGCGCGATGCAATGAGACTCGCAAGCGCATCGGTAACGAGCCTTTTAAGTGCCGGCCATTTCTTACGTAATAGCGCCTTATTGTCGGCCAGGGAAACAACGCCCGGCAAACTGACTAATGTGCCCAAAGAAACCTCGTCCTTACAATGCGTATATCGCCTAATAGACTGCAGGCTAGACATATAATCTTTCAGTATTTGCGTATTGGTAAACACGCTCTTTGATTTCCCGCCGGTGAGCGATATCATGCACAAAATCCTCCCTCGCTTTACGCGCGCCTCGATTACCTTCTTTATCTTCTCCTCTAACCAAGACATCCCTTCCGGTAATCGAGAGATTATTTCCGAAGATTTATGATTTATGCTCTTTATCTCGACATACACCCTGCCCAATTCTTTTATCTCTGCTTCCCTGCTGCCAAAACCAGTCATGCTCTGCATGCGCAACCCCTTTTTATGCCCAGGCAGTGTGCGTGCACTTGTCGATGGTTGTTTCCTTGACGGGATAAAGGTCCACAATCACCTCGTCGGGAGTAAACCACAGCTTGATTTCGCGCTCTGCCTCGTCTTTGTTTGAAGAAACGTGTATTACGTTTTCGTAAAGGCCCGAGGTCGTGATTCTGCCGTAAGAGCCCCTGATTGACGTCGGATCCGCCTCTTCCGGATTAGTGGCACCTGCCAGCTGCCTGCATTTAGTAATTGCGTTTTCCCCCCAATACACAAGTGCCATCACTTTCCTGCGGTTATGTTTTTCCCCGCATATGTATTCGATCAGCTCCTTAAAAAAGGGCTTATCCTTAAGGTGTTTGTAGTGTTCCGTCGCAAGCTCCTTGTTCACTTTCACAATTTTTGCTGCCATAATCTCCAGTTTTGTTTCAGATAAACGGGTCAAGATATTGCCGGTAAGAGATTTTTTTAGGCCGTCTGGTTTGATAAGTATGAGTGTTGCCTCGTTCATATTACTCACCCGCCTTTCAATAGCGCGACAATACGCTGTAAATCCTCGTCGGAATAAAATTCAATTTGTATGTGCCCGCGCTTTTTCTGCCTGACAATCCTTACCCTGGTCGCCAAAGCCTGTTGCAGTTGTGCTTCCGTAAGGGAAACAAAAGGGTCTTTACCGGTAGTTGTTTTTTTCCCTGCCGCTTTCCTGGGTCTCTTGGTCCGGATTAAATTTTCCAGCTCTCTTACCGATAATCCTCTTGCAATCACTGCCTGGCTTAATGCGCGCTGATCATTAGGGTCCTGCACTTCTAATATCGCCTTGCCGTGTGCAAATGTGATTCTTCCTTTTTTAATTTCTTCTTGAATTTCTTGTGGTAACTTCAATATTCTCAATATGTTAGCAACAGTCGCCCTTGATTTTCCCAACGCCTCGCTTATCTTTTCCTGTGTCACTTGAAATTTATCAATCAGATATTGATATGCGTGCGCTTCTTCAATCGGATTAAGATTCTGTCTTTGGACATTTTCAATCAACGAAAGTTCCAGCGAGCTCTGGTCCTCAAGATTTTTAATGATCACGGGTATTTCCTTGAAATGCAGTTGGACAGCTGCGCGAAGCCTGCGTTCTCCGGCGATCAATTCATAATAATCTCCTTTGGACCTTACCAGCACAGGCTGGATAATCCCTTTTTCTTTGATGGAATGCACCAGGCTTTCCATTTCTTCCGCATCAAAATGCTCTCGGGGCTGTAAGGGGTTTGGCCTGACTTTTTCAATAGGCACTTGTAGCAATTGTTCGGAGCCGTGTATTTCCTTCTCAGGAATCAGCGCGCTAATCCCCTTGCCTAACGCTTTTCTCTCCATGGCACAATCTCCTATTTTTGAGTAATTTGTTCGTTCGGGTAAGTCGTTTCACCTTCCTCTACAGGTGCTAATCCTAACATTTCACTTGCCAGTTCTTCATATTTTTTCGCACCGATTGAGTCTTTGTCGTAAAACGCCACCGGCTTACCAAAACTGGGCGCTTCGCCGAGCCTGATATTGCGTGGGATGATCGTTTCATATACCTTGTCTTTAAAATACGCTTTTATCTCCTGGATCACTTCTCTGCTTAAATTCGTACGGAAATCAGCCATAGTAAGAAAGACGCCCTCGATTTCAAGTTTTGGGTTTAGGTTACTTTTCACTAAATTAAAAGTGTTCATGAGCTGCGTTACTCCCTCTAAGGCGTAAAACTCGCATTGTACGGGTATGAGTATTGAATCGGCAGCGCAAATCGCATTTATAGTTAAAAGGCCAAGGGAAGGCGGAGAATCGATGAAAACAAAGTCAAAGGCATCAATGATATTCGCTAGCGACTTTTTTAACCTGAATTCTCTAGCTAAGGCGCCAACTAATTCAATTTCCGCTCCAGTAAGGTCCAAATTAGCTGGGGCCAAAATTAAATTGGCTACCTGTGTAGTTTTAAAGATTTCCTGGATATTGGTTTCTTCGAGAAGGATATGGTAAGTACTTTTGGCAACGTGATGCTTGTCTATGCCTAACCCGCTAGTAGCGTTTGCCTGGGGATCTAAATCCACCAGTAAAACCTTTCTTCCTTTTATAGCGAAATAAGCAGCCAGGTTAACCGCTGAGGTGGTTTTCCCGGTTCCACCTTTTTGATTACAAATCGTAATAACTTTACCCATTGTAATTTATAGAGTTACAAAATGTTCCACGCGGAACAATTATATTATTGCGAAAATAGAGAAAAAGTCAAGAAATTTCTTGTTTTGACAACAAGCTTACCTTGACTTTAGCTGGCTTTGCGCCAGCCATGCCAAAAAGGCCTTTTTCTTCTTCGGATAAAACCTCGACCTTGACTTGATTACGCTTTAATTTCAACTTATCAAGGGCTTTCTGGATAGCCTCTTCTACTGTCTTCCCCTCAACCTCGATACTCATTTTTTGCTTATTCATGAGTTTTGGCGTTCTTCAAAATAGTCAGCTGAGAAGCCAGCATAAAGGCACTATTCAATAACCAATACAAGACAAGTCCTGAAGGCATATTATAAAACAAAAATCCGAAAAGTAAAGGAAAAATAATCATCATCATTTTTTGCTGCTCAGCAGCTTCCGGGCTAGAAGCCACCTGCGATGATTTTTGCTGGACGAACATTATTATGACCATAAGAATGGGCAAGAGATTAAATTCCTTTCCTGCCAGGGAAAATCTATCGGGCTCAGAAAGATCTCGTATCCAAAGGAATTCTGCCCCTTTTAAAGCAATAGAGCGCATCAGCGCCTGATATAATGCAAAGAATATGGGTAATTGTAACAACAAAGGCAAACAGCCGCCAAAAGGATTAACTTTGCTACTTTTGTAAAGCCCCATTATTTCTTGGTTAAGTTTTTTAGGGTCATCTTTGTATCTCTTCTTAAGTTCCTCTAATTGCGGCTGCAGGCTCTGCATTTTTTTCATTGAATGCATTTGTTTAAGAGTTAAAGGAAAAAGCGCAAGATAAATCAAAAAACTCAGAATAACTATCGCCCAGCCCCAGTTATGGACTATTTTAAATATAGCCTCGAGTAATTTCAATAGAATCTGTGAAATGATATCAAAGGCGCCAAAATGGATAACAGATGCCCATTCTGGCTTAATATTGCTAATTAAGCTAAGATCCTGCGGACCGAAATATGCGTTAAATTTTCCTATAAACAATTGTCCCGGAAGTAGTTGTAACGTTGGGAATTTTAAACCCACCAACGATTCTTTATTGCTTGTTTTATCGACAAAGCCCCCAAAGTTTTTGCCATCGGCTGAAATAATCGCACAAAAATAACGGTCCCTTAATCCGAGAAAACCTACTTCTGGCGCTTCAATGGACTTTCTGCCATTAACACGCAGAATTTTATCTTTTGTGGCCAAAATAGCCTCTTGGAATCTTTCCTGCATAGAATTTTTACCAAAATTAAGCGCGCCCAATACCAGGGAAGGGTAAAAATCAAGCTTCCCGGTTGATAAATTCTCTATTGATAGCTCTAACTTGATATTATACAAAGAGTTACCGAATACAAATCGTTTATTAATGATTTTTTCGGCGTCCTGATATTTAAAAATAATCTCATTTTTTCCAATGTGCTCTACTGTAAAGTCCAGTTTTTTATCAGCCAACCAAAACCCATTTTGTATTTGAAATGGGTATTTTTTATAGCGATTAAAAATGATTTCCCTGATCGAAGCGGTTTTTTCGTCAAAAACTATTTCGGTGTCCTCGAATGGGAAAATAAGAGGAGGGGTTAGCGCAGGGGGGATTTCTTCAACCGGGACCTGATGTCTTGGCCAGGTTGTCTCTTGCGTAAGCTGATTTTTTGTAGTGTGTTGTGTTATAACTGTTTTATTTTCAATATGATAAGTATTGTTTATGAATGACGACCAAAGCATTGAAACCATAAACGACAAAACTACGGCTAATAATATTCTTTTTCCCATTTTTTTAACGGTTAATGCAGCGGATCATACCCGGCGTTTTTGTTGAGAGGATGGCAACGCAAGAGCCTTCCTGTACCCTTAAAGCCGCCCTTGATTATCCCATATTTTATTATGGCTTGTTTATAATACTCAGAGCAGCTCGGCCAGAAACGACAACATGGGGGGAGGAATACGCGTATATACCGCTGATAAAAATAAATGAGGCGCACCGCTAAAGACTTCATTATAGAGAAATCCTCTTTCTTCCTTTGCGCCTCCTGCGCGCAAGAACCTGCCTGCCTGATTTGGTAGCCATTCTCCGTCGGAAACCATGACGGCGCTTTGCAACAATTCGCGTGGGTGTTTTGATATTTTTCTTCATTTCTACCTGCTCCTTACGTGCCTTGTGTTAGCCGCAGCGCGCGTTGTATGTTTTAAAAAGCGCTGCCGCGGTCGTAGCGGCTTTCTAAAAGAATAGGTTTTTGATTATAACATAAAATCTATTCAAGTCAATCCCTTTTGTTTCTAAAATTAAAGAATTATTTTGTTTGACTGAAGGGAAAGTTATTGTATAATATTTTTCCTTTACCGGACATCCGTTGTTTGATATAATACATTTCGCCTGTGCGCCCTTCTTTGACAGCTCAGGCAGCCATTATACACAAGCGTTAATATCCACAAGTTTATACACTCTGTGCATAAGCTGTGGAAAGTAAATTCAGCAAGGCTTTGATTGATTATGGAAGACTCTATAGTGAACAGCTGGGAGACAATCTGCACGCGCCTGAAAGATTCCCTGGGCAACTCAATCTTTGAAACCTGGATAGAGCCCCTCAAATTAAGGGGGGCCAATAACACCACGCTGCACCTGGAGGCACCAGATACTTTTTTTAAAGAGTGGGTTGAGCGGCATTATAAAACAGCGATCCAAAATAGTTGCCTAGAAATCACAAAAAAAGGGCTTTCTGTTGAATTCTCAGTAGCACTCCCCGATCCAAGTAAGGACGTAAAGGCGCCCCCGACAAAAGCAAAAACAAAGCCCGCGGAGCAACCCGGCGGCCTTGGGCTTAATGCAAAGTATACCTTCGAAAATTTTGTCGTCGGGCCTTCAAACCGCTTTGCCCACGCATATTCCTTACAAGTCGCGGAGGCGCCTGCGAAAGCATATAATCCGCTTTTTATCTACGGGAAGGTTGGATTGGGCAAAACGCACCTCATGCAGGGAATATGCCACCGCGTACACCTTAAATTCAATGGGATGAAAATATGCTATACCACCTCAGAGCGTTTTACCAATGAGCTTATTGATGCAATCCAGCATCACGCAACCAATGCCTTCAGGCAACGTTACCGTAGCGTCGACGTGTTGGTAATTGATGATATCCATTTTATCGCCGGTAAGGAATCCACCCAGGAAGAATTCTTCCACACCTTCAACGCCCTCTACGACGCCCATAAACAAATCATAATTTCTTCCGACCGCCCCCCTAAAGAAATCGCAAACCTGCAGGAAAGGCTTGTATCCCGGTTCAGTTGGGGCTTGACCACCGATATCCAGCCTCCCGACTTTGAAACAAGGGTGGCGATTCTTAAGAAAAAAATTGAGCGTGAGCCCGTCAAAGTGCCCGACGATGTGTTGTTCTTTATCGCCCAGATTATTAAAACCAATATCCGGGAGCTGGAGGGGGCGCTGGTACGTATTATTGCGTATTCACTGTTGGAAGAAAAAACAATCACGCTGGATTTAGCCAAAGAAGTGCTCAAAGACTTGTGCAAAGAACCAAAGAAACTAATCACCGTGGATTTTATTCAGCGCTGTGTTTCGGAAGAATTTGGGGTTTCTTTGTATGATTTTAAGGCAAAGCGCCGGAACAAGAATATCGTGTTGCCAAGACAGGTGGCTATGTACCTAAGCCGCGAATTAACCGAGCTGTCGTTGCCCGAAATAGGAAGTTATTTCGGGGGGAAAGATCATACTACCGTATTGCATGCATATAATAAAATTAAAGAGAATTTAGGGAGAGACCAGGATTTACAAAATAGGGTTACTTCGCTTATTGCCATTATTCAACAATAAATGCATTTTTTTTCAACAAGCGGTGTGTGTGTAATTGGGAGTGTTGTATAATGTTGTGCGGTTATCCACAACACACACATATCTTATTACTACTACTATTTTTTTATCTCTATTAAAAATCGTAATACTATAAGGAGGCCTCATGAAATTAAAAATTACCAAAGAAACACTCTTGAATAGTATTGATACCTTACAAAATATTATTAACACTAAAACATCTTTACCTATATTGTCAAATATTTTAATTGAAACATACCAGGGAAAACTTAGGTTTACCGCCACCGACCTCAATATAGGTATTACCTGTGTAGTTCCTGTGGACATCCAGGAACCCGGGGCGGTTACTATACCAGCCAGGAGGTTTGGGGGCATTATCCGAGAGTTATCCGAAGAAAAAATAGAAATCACCACTAAAAAAAATCACCTAATGGTTATTGATGCCGGTTTATGCCAGTTTAAGATTATGGGATTACCTGCCGAGGATTTCCCCAAATTACCCGAACTGAAAGATAGGGAGGTTTTACAGTTAGAGCAGGGGACCCTTAAAGAAATGTTGCGCGTAACTTCTTTTGCGGTTTCTTTTGACGAGACAAGGTATATCTTAAACGGTATTTTATTTAAATTTTTCAATAATTCACTCACCATGGTGGCTACCGATGCCAAAAGGCTTGCGGTGATTGAGAAAAAATTATCTCAAGGTATCAATAAAGACCTACAGGTTATTATCCCCATCAAAACTATTCAAGAGCTTAATAGGAACCTTAGAGATGAAGGGGTAGTTTCTATGATTATAGGGCCGAACCAGGTTTTGTTTGATTTTGGGGACATTACCATTATTTCACGGCTCATTGAAGGAGAGTTCCCCAGCTACCAACAGGTGATTCCGCCGGAAGCGACTCAAAAAGTCAAAGTAAGCCGTGACCAGTTATTATTGGCTGTGCGCAGGGCAGCCTTGTTATCAACCCCCGATTACCAGGCGATTAAGATGGAAGTGTTTAAAGATAAGCTGGTGGTTTCCAAGTCAACGCCCGACGTGGGTGAATCGAGGGAGGAACTCGCGATTAATTATGCGGGCAAAGAGATGGTGGTTGGGTTCAACCCGAACTATCTGATTGACATACTGAAAAATACCGCCGAAGAAACCATAGAACTGGAAATCACCGGCAGTGAAAGCCCGGGTGTAATTCGCAACAAAGGATATGTATATATTGTGTTGCCTATGCGCCTGGGTTAGCGATGGATGCCATTAAACATACCGTGCAGGCGTTGCTTTCCCAGTGGCGCAGGAAACAAAGGCCCTGCAAGGATAGTTACGAGCGGTATATAAAAAAAATATTGACAAAAAGGGAAATAAAGCATATTACATTAAATAATTTCAAGAGCGGTACGCTTACGCTCTATCTCGATTCTTCCGGCTGGCTGTACCACTTGCAATTAAAAAAAGAGCAGTTGTTAAAACAAATCCAGCAAGATTGCCCGGAGGTAAGGGATATGCGGTTTTTTCTCGGTGAACACAATGAAAAAAAAGACTGAAACAAAACAGCCCAACAAAATGTCTGCGTCTACGCAGGGCAAAGACAAGCCTTACGATGCCACTACCATCCAGGTGCTTGAGGGGACAGAGGCGGTAAGGCGCAGGCCGGCTATGTATATCGGGGATACGTCGAGCCGCGGCCTACACCATTTAGTTTATGAGGTGGTCGACAACAGTGTAGACGAGAGCCTTGCCGGTTATTGTAATTATATAGAGGTGATTGTCCGTTCCGATAATAGCGCAAGCGTGTTGGATAACGGGCGGGGCATCCCGGTCGACATGCATAAAACAGAAAAGAAGCCCGCGGTGGAAGTAGCGCTCACCACGCTACATGCCGGAGGGAAATTTGACCACCGGATATATAAAGTATCGGGGGGCTTACACGGTGTCGGCGTAAGCGTAGTGAATGCCCTTTCCGAATGGCTGGAAGTAGAAGTCAAGCGAGACGGGAAAGTGTATCATCAGCGGTACGAACGGGGCAAAACCGTATCCAAGCTTACAGTGATAGGCAAAAGCAGTTCTACCGGCACCAAGGTAACCTTCAGGCCCGACAGGGCTATTTTTAGCAAGACCGATTTTTCTTACGACATTCTTTCGCAGCGGTTAAGAGAACTGGCCTTCTTGAACAAGGGGCTGAAGATTAAGCTTGTCGATGAGCGTAGCGATAAAGAGTCGGTATTTGAGTTTGCAGGAGGCATTGTTTCGTTTGTGGGGTACCTGAATAAGAACAAAAATGCGCTTCACTCAAAAGTGCTTTATTTTGAAAAGACACAGGATGAGATTATGGTGGAAGTCGCCTTGCAGTATAACGATGGGTATACGGAGACACTTTTTTCCTTTGCGAATAATATCAATACCGTTGAAGGCGGCACGCACCTATCCGGCTTTAAGTCAGCGCTTACGCGCGCTATCAATCAGTATGCCAAGGCTAAAAATCTTCTTAAGGACGATGTTGCCATCGTGGGGGACGATGTGCGGGAAGGACTGACCGCGGTCGTAAGCGTGAAAGTGCCCAACCCCCAGTTTGAGGGCCAGACCAAGACCAAGCTGGGTAACTCTGAGGTAGAAGGGCTTGTTGCCTCAGTGAGCCTCGATTCCCTTGCGGATTACTTTGAAGAGAATCCGGCGGTCGCAAACAAAATTATTGATAAAGTAATTGTGGCGTCGCGTGCACGGGAGGCAGCCCGCAAGGCCCGCGAGTTAACCCGGAGAAAAGGGGCGCTTGAAGGCGCAGGCCTGCCTGGCAAATTAGCCGATTGCTCTGAGAGGGACCCAGGCCTCTGTGAATTGTATATCGTAGAAGGGGATTCGGCAGGAGGGTCTGCGAAGCAAGGGCGCGATAGAAGGTTCCAGGCAATACTCCCCATCAAGGGAAAAATTTTAAACGTAGAAAAAGCAAGATTGGATAAAATATTATCAAACGAAGAAATCCGTACCATAATTACCGCCCTAGGCACTGGCGTGGGAGAAGAATTTGATTTGGGAAAGCTGCGTTATGGCAAATTGATTCTTATGGCAGACGCCGATATCGATGGTTCTCACATACGCACGCTTCTTTTGACCCTTCTTTATAGGCAAATGCCTAAGCTGGTAGGGGAAGGGCATGTGTATATTGCACAGCCCCCCCTTTATAAGATTAAACGAGGCCAGAGAGAAGAATATATTCAAACCGAGCAGCAAATGGATGAGTTGCTTTTGGAGATGGGCAGGGAAGGCCATAAGTTTATGTGCACGAAAGACAAGCGCATTTTTACCGACAACCAGTTTAAAGACTTGCTTAAGATCTTGGTTGAAATAGAAAAATTAGACAAAATTTTAGACAAAAAGGGTGTAGATTTCGCAAAATACCTCAATTTAAGACATCAAAAAACCAAAAAATTGCCAATTTATAGGGTAAAAGTGGAGGGTAAAACCCACTTTTTATATTCAGATAAGGAATTAGCCGCTTATTCCGACAAAGAGGAGAAAAGCGATAACTTTGATGTGCTTGAGATATTTGAGTCTCAGGAATTAGATACCTTGGTGGGAAAGATTGAAAAACTTGGCCTGGATATTACAATATACAGTTGCCCGGAGGAAGCGGCTGAGGCCGGGTCTACTAAACCTTCGCAAAAGAAAAGCAAGCCCCCTTATCGCATTATAAACGAGAAGGAAGAAAAAGAGCTCTGTGCGCTTAAGGACGTGCTCGCATACATCAAAGAAACGGCGAGCAAGGGCATGCACATCCAGCGCTACAAAGGCTTGGGCGAGATGAATCCGCAGCAGCTGTGGGAGACTACCATGGACCCAGCGAGGCGCACAATTTTAAAAGTAACGCTCGAAGACGCCGTTGAAGTAGATAAGATGTTTACCGTATTAATGGGGGATCAGGTTGAGCCGCGCAGGGAGTTTATAGAAAACTACGCTCATCAGGTCAAAAACCTGGATATCTAAATTATGTATACGCGCAACGAAAAAATAATACCTATTTATATCGAAGAAGAAGTCAAAGATTCATATCTTAATTATGCAATGAGCGTTATTGTCGGCCGCGCGCTGCCCGA
The DNA here is from genome assembly GCA_040754255.1 of Candidatus Omnitrophota bacterium. Classification (GTDB taxonomy): domain Bacteria; phylum Omnitrophota; class Gorgyraeia; order Gygaellales; family Profunditerraquicolaceae; genus SURF-25. The sequence continues at coordinate 34,411 of JBFMDA010000007.1, forward strand.
CGTGCGCGACGGCTTAAAACCCGTGCACCGGCGGATCCTTTACGCAATGCAGGAGCTGAGCCTTGACCACACCAAGCCGTATAAGAAATGCGCCCGTATCGTCGGCGAGGTGCTCGGGAAATACCATCCTCACGGAGATGTGGCTGTGTATGATACCCTCGTGAGGCTGGCGCAGGATTTTTCATTGCGCTATCCGCTTGTTGACGGGCAGGGCAATTTCGGGTCGGTGGATGGAGACACAGCTGCGGCGATGCGCTACACCGAAGCACGCCTGGCAGCTATCGCTGACGAAATGCTGGCAGACATCGATAAGGACACCGTCAATTTTGGCCCGAACTTTGATGCATCTCTCGTAGAGCCGCTCTTGTTGCCCGCAACCTTACCCAACCTCTTGGTTAATGGCTCCAGCGGTATTGCAGTGGGCATGGCAACGAATATCCCCCCCCATAATCTAGTTGAGGTTGCCGACGCAGTCATTTATATCCTTGAGCATCCTGAGGCAGAAATAAAGGACCTTATGCGTTATGTCAAAGGTCCGGATTTCCCGACCGGCGGAATTATTTGCGGCAAGGGCGGGATAAGGGAAGCGTATACGACCGGCAAGGGGAAGCTGATTGTTCGAGCGAAAGCGACCGTTGAGCACCAAAAGAACGGCAAGGACCTTATCATAATTACCGAAATACCCTATCAGGTGCAAAAATCGGGTCTTATAGAAGCCATTGCCTCCCTCGTGGATGAGAAAAAGATAGAGGGGATTGCCGATATCCGCGACGAATCCGACAAGGAGGGTATGCGCATAGTGGTTGAGCTGAAGCGCGACGCGGAGTCGCAGGTCATCTTAAACCAGCTTTTTAAACATACGCAGCTAGAAAACACTTTTGGCATTATTATGCTTGCGCTGGTTGAGAACCGGCCGCGCGTCCTTAATCTGCGCCAAGTCCTGGATTATTATATTGATCACAGAAAAGTTATTATACGCCGCAGGACAAAGTTTGAGCTGGATAAGGCGCTGAAGAGGGCGCACATACTGGAAGGGCTTAAAATCGCCCTGAAATATATCGATCGGATTATAAAAGTAATCAAGGCATCCAAGAATACCCCGTCTGCCAAGGCGCAACTGATGAAGGAATTTGACCTCTCGGAGGTGCAGGCGCAGGCTATTTTGGAGATGCAGCTGCAACGCCTTACTGCCCTTGAGCGCGATAAGATAGACGCGGAGTACGCCGAGCTCCTGAAGAAGATTGAATTGTGCCGGGCGATTCTTGCGTCAGAGAAAAAAATCGAAGCCATTATCAAAGAGGAGCTACTTTCGCTTAAGAAAAAATACGGAGACGAGCGCAGAACGGACATCGTCGGAGAAGTCGAGGAGCTTGAGATAGAGGACTTGATTGCTGAAGAGGATGTGGTAGTAACTATCAGCCACGGTGGCTATATAAAGCGCCTCCCGGTCAGCGGCTACCGTAAACAGAAGCGCGGAGGCAAGGGGGTGACAGGGGCCGAGGTAAAAGAGGAAGATTTTATTGAACACCTCTTTGTGGCTTCTACCAAGGACTACCTCTTGATTTTTACTGACAAGGGCCGCGTGCATTGGCTGAAGGTCTACGAGATCCCCCAGGCAGGCAGGGTTGCAAAAGGCAAGGCGATTGTTAACCTCGTTGATATGGAGCCCCAGGCGAAAATCAGTTCCACCATGCCCGTAAAAGAGTTTTCTGCGGAAACCTATCTTGTTATGGCAACCAAGCAGGGGATGATCAAAAAAACCAAACTGGACGCATATAGCAACCCGCGCAAGGGCGGGATTATCGGCATCACCCTGGATGAAAAAGACGCACTCATCAGTGTCATAATGACCGACGGGAAACAGGATCTTTTGATCGGGACGCATCAAGGCAAGGCAATACGTTTTCCCGAATCCAAAGTGCGCGATATGGGAAGGGCTGCGCGGGGCGTGCGCGCAATATCCTTAGCCAAAAAAGACGAAGTAATCGCCATGGTGCCTGCGCAGAAGGGCGCGACTATTCTAACGGTAACCGAATTGGGCTTTGCCAAGCGTACTCCCGTTGAAGAATACCGCCTTACCGGACGCGGCGGCAAAGGGGTTATTAATATAAAAGTAACCGAGAAAAACGGGTATGCCATAAGCTTAAAGGGTGTTGGCGACAACGATGAATTAATGGCGATAACACAAAACGGCATGTTCTTGCGTTGCGCCGCAAAAGACATTCGTACCATCGGCCGTTCCGCGCAGGGGGTCAGATTAATAAAGCTGAACGGCAAAGACCATGTCTCTTGCGTTGCATCCGTAATTGCAGACGAAGAATAAAGTTTGTTCCCATCCCCCGCCAGCAGGACAAACGAGGGTGTAGCGGGGGGCCTGGTCCGCGAAAGCGGATACGAGGGATGGGTCATAGATGTGTTTGGCAGGAAAGCGTAAATACCTCACTGTCCCCATCGTCTAGCCTGGTCCAGGACAAGAGCTTTTCAAGCTCTCGACAGGGGTTCAAATCCCCTTGGGGACATATATATTATTAAGGTTCCCCGCCTCGCGCTTTGGGCGTACTTTGTGGAATAGCCTGATGCGCTTCGGCGGGTCCGGTTAGGAGCTCCCATGTGCGGGATAGTTGGTTATATAGGCCACAGGCAAGCACAGCCAATTTTGCTCAGTAGCCTTAAGCGCCTCGAATACCGCGGTTATGATTCAAGCGGCATGGCGCTTGTCTTGGCTTCGAAAAATGCCATCTCCGTGCGTAAAGCAGCGGGCAAAATCAAAATTCTTGAGAAACTCCTTTCCCAAAAACCCCTCCGAGGAAATATAGGCATTGCCCATACCCGTTGGGCTACCCACGGTATCCCCAACCAGGCAAATGCCCACCCCCATACAGATTGTGCAGGAGAAATCGCAATAGTGCACAATGGCATCATTGAAAATTACGCCCAACTGAAACAAGAGCTGAGTAAAGAAGGCCACACGTTCCGCAGCCAGACAGATACCGAGGTCATAGTACATCTGATTGAAAAGTACTATTGCCACAACGTTCCCCTGGAGGAAGCGGTGCGCAAGGCTGTGTTAAAGCTGGAAGGGTCTTTTGCGCTCGGCGTTATTTCTTGCAGAGAGCCGCATAAGCTCGTTGGTGTCCGGCTAGGCAGTCCGCTGATTATCGGCATTGGCACGCAAGAGCAATTTCTCGCTTCCGATATCCCGGCTGTGCTTGATTCCACAAAGGAAGTGGTTTTTGTGAATGAGCAAGAACTGGTAGTGTTGACCGCAGAGGGTTATGCAATAACCGACTTTTTAGGGAAGCGGATTATCAGAAAACCCGCCTTAATAGATTGGGATATTGCCCAGGCGCAGAAACAGGGCTATACGCATTTTATGCTCAAGGAGCTCAATGAACAACCGAGGGTGCTGGAACATATTTTGGCAACCAGGGTGAGAAGAGACTGCAACCGCATCGTGTTCGAAGAGCAGCGCATCAGTGATGCACGATTAAGAAAGGTGCGCGCTATCCACATAGTTGCCTGCGGCACGGCCTATCACGCGGGCCTTGCGGGTAAGTATATTCTCGAGCACCTTTGCCGCTTGCCCGTTTCTGTCGATGTGTCAAGCGAATTCAGGTACCGCGACTTACTCATCGATGAATCCGCCCTCGTCATTGCCGTAAGCCAGTCGGGAGAAACCGCGGATACCTTAGCCGGCGTGCGGGAGGCGCAAGGTAAAGGCGCAGCCATTCTTGCGGTATGCAATGTTGTCGGCTCCACCTTAACCAGAGAGTCAGATGGCATCATCTATACGTATGCGGGCCCGGAAATCGGAGTGGCGTCTACAAAGGCATATACCGCCCAATTAGCTACCCTTTATTTGTTTGCCTTCTACCTTGCCCGCGCGAAAAACGTGCTTGACGACGCGCAGGTTGTCAAATATCTTACGGAATTAAGGCGCATCCCGTCCCAACAAGATACCATATTGCGCAATCAGAGGAGTGTCGGCAGGCTTGCGAGGAAACACGCCCATTTTGGCTCATTCCTTTACCTGGGTAGGGGGATTAATTTCCCCTCGGCTCTTGAGGGGGCGCTTAAGCTGAAAGAAATTTCTTATATCCCTGCCGAGGGGTATGCGGCAGGAGAGATGAAGCACGGGCCTATTGCCCTCATTGACGAATATCGAGCAGTGGTGTGCATTGCGTGCCAGTCTCACGTATACGAGAAAATGATTTCCAATATACAAGAAATCCGTGCCCGCCAAGGAAAGCTTATCGTGATTGCCACGGCTGGCGACGATAAAATCCAGGAGCACGCCAAGGAAATTATTTATATACCAAAATGTAACGAGCTCTTTTCCCCTCTTCTTACGGTCCTGCCCTTACAGTTGTTGGCGTATCATATAGCCGTTGCCCGCGGTTGCGATGTGGACCAGCCAAGAAACCTGGCCAAATCTGTTACCGTTGAATAAGGCGCAAAGGCGCGCGCCTTTTTAAGGAAGGCATATCTCTATGCTGTACTTAGTCGCCACTCCCATAGGCAACCTCAAAGATATCACTCTAAGAGCCATTGAGGTACTGCAATCGGTAGATGTGATAGCTTGTGAAGACACCCGGCATTCCCGTATTCTGCTTGACCATTACGGCATACGCACGGCAACCACCAGCTACACGCAGCATAATAAATTGCGTAAAGGCCCGTATCTGCTTTCGCTTTTAAAAGCAGGTAAAAACGTTGCCCTTATTTCTGACGCCGGCATGCCTGGCATCCTGGATCCGGGGTACCACCTCATCAACCTCGCTATAGAGAATAGCATTTTTGTTACTGCAGTACCGGGAGCTACTGCGTTTGTCAACGCCCTGGCGGTATCCGGGAAGCCAAGTCATAGGTTTTTTTTCGAAGGCTTCCTTCCCACAAAGCAGGGGGCGCGCATCAACCGCCTGAAGAAATTGTCGGCACTGGATTGCACCATAATTGTACTGGAGTCGCGCCACAGGATTATTGCGACAATACACGACATTCAGTCTGTGTTTGGCCCGCATAAAGAGCTCGTGTGCGCTAGGGAGCTTACGAAAAAATTTGAAGAAGTATTACGCGCAAAGCCGGCTGAGGTGCTCGAGGCTTTTCAAGCCAGGCCTCCCCGCGGAGAATTTGTGCTCATTTTGTGAACTACTAGCCTAAAAACGTTTTCTTTTGGCCTTGTTTATTACTTGAAAATTAGAATACATGATGTATACTTTAAAGTGAAATTAAGAATTAAAAAAAGTTTTTATACTCTTTATCAAAGGAGGAGGGAGATGCGTAAAAAGTCTTTATCCCTGCTAATGGTTTTTTGTTTTTTGTTAAGCCAGCCCATGGGTTTTTGCCAAACAATAGCACAGCTTGATATGTCACAGCATATGGGGGCTTCTTCAGGGACAAGCACAGTCCCGGAAATTTCAAGGCCCATCCACCTGAGGTATTGTGCATATGAGCCCGCCAGCAACCAATTCCGTATTCTTGTCGATAAAGGAGATGCAAGCGATATAAGCCAGAAATCGCTGGGGTCGGCTACGCAGCAGCTGCTGGATTATTTTTTCATCGGGATAGCCTTGCCTAACAACTCTTTCTGGGTCAATCTAAGGCCTGATGCCGAAGACAAGATATTGGACAAAGATTTAAGCACCACAAAGATGGGCAAGGTCCTGTTGGAGGCGGATCTTCAATTGAAAAAAGACACAGCCCAGCTGGTTTCTCCGAACACTACCGAGGGCAGTGAATATTGGGCGAAGTTGTATAAGAAGGCCGAAGAGCTTTTTGGTTCGTCAGACGTAGAAATTCCCACCATGGTAAGGCCCTGGATTGTGCCTGACGAAATTCTTATACGGCAAACCCCTGACAGCGCCTATATTTATAAAGCAACGCTTAAGGTATTGTTGGAACAGGATTATCTTAAGGGCTCCGAGCTCTATAATTTCAAAGACGAACGGCTAAAAACTCTTAATGAATATGCCGCCCAGTTGATGAGGCAGTTAATAATTCCGCGGCTGACCAGGGAAATAAATTCCGCAGCGCGTTACGCAGAGTTACGACAGGTATATTATTCCCTGATCTTTGCGCAATGGTTTAAGCAGCAGTTTAGCGGCAGGTACGGTTCGTACGCGGGTCTGGTTGACAAAAAGATACTGTCAGGAATCGACCTGGGCACATCGTGGTCAAAGAGCACTTATTTTAAGGAATACCTTGCTTCTGTGCAGAGGGGCGAATTTAAAATTACCGTTCCCCAGGCAGGCACGGGAAAGGCCTTAAGGACCTATTTTGCAGGCGGAATAGGGTTTACAAATTTAATGGAAGGCGCACTTCCGACTGCGATGGTGGTTCCGCGTGTGCAGGTGCAACCTGTGCCGCGCACGGCACCGATAAGCGGCATCGAAGGGATCTCGCCGATTACGCAAATAGCAAGCGTCAGGCCTGTGGCGACAATAGCCACTACAGGCGGGAGCGCTTTATTGGTAGAGGCAGGCAACATCGATAGGATTGTGACGGTTCGCATAGGCGTTCTTCCTGTTGAGGTAACCAAGCTGCCAGCGTTTAATGTAGAAGCGTTGAATTTAGCAGGAGCGGAAATCGACATAGCGCCTGTTGCCGCCAGCCCTTTACTCTCTTTCCCGAGAGTCACCGTGAATGTAGCGCCGATAGGCAGGATAATTGATTCTTGGTCAATTTCCAATATAGAACGGGCGTTAAGAGAGCGCCTTGGAATCTTGGATATTAGGAATAACCTGGCATTGACGCGGCTGGCAGAAGCAGTGTACACAAAGGGGGCAGAAATCAATGAGGCCGAAATCCCAGAAATACCTATTATTTCCCAGGCAGAGATTAAACTAGCGGTAGGCGAAATAGTAAGAAGCCAGGCAATGCCTGTTGCGACCATATCGGCCGCAGATGCCATTGCCATACGCAGCGCTACAGAAACCCTGCCGCAGCCAAGGCTGTTACCGGGAATAAACGTACCTCAGGCAGCCAGCCCCATTGTGATAAATGACATAAGCACAAAGCCTCTTGCTGCAGCCACTTTTAGCATGCCGGGATACGAAGCCCTTCCTACGAAAATAGTAGGAGAGGACCGCGTGGTGATGGTAATGCCTGCGGCTAAGGCGTTTGAGGCCCTGGGCATAGTGTATACTCCGGGACAGAAATTTGCCATAGCAACGCCGACTCTGCAGACTGTGAATTATTTGGTAGCCCAAGCTGATCTTCCCGGCGGCAAAACGCTTTTGTTAACTAAGCCGCTGGCGCAGACGGATTCCGTAGAGAAGGTAACCCTTGATGCGGCAGATATATTTACTGCCTTATCCCGCCAGTATAAGTTACGGCCCCAAAATATTAACCTGGTGGTTATGGCAGCTCCGCGTTCCGAGGCCCTTACGATTGATACGGCCCAGCTTGCCAAAAGGATCGGGGCAGAGACCGTGCGCGTAGAAGTAAAACCCGTCAGGGAAACTACAATCATTACATCGGAAGGGTTGGTAATGGGCAGTTCGTCGACGATGCTGCGCTATTTTCCTCTTACGCGGGAACCAACAGTTTCTTCACCCATCGCAGCTCAGCCCCTGCTTGACATTAGGGGCATTGCCGAGTCTGTCAGCAACAGGGCTATTATTTCCGAACGGGCCCAGATAGCAATGGACCGGATTCCGGGCATGCCAGAGGTTCGCCAGCTGCAAGATTTATTGCAGGGGATAGGAGACAATACCCTGCGCATTCAAAATCAGCCGATAGGGCAGGTAGCGCCTCAGGCAGTAATAGAATTTGTGCGGCAGCAAAATTTACCGGCACCACAGAAGTTTATTCTCGCTTCCGTGCTTAAGGTGAGCCTTCCGGAGGTTACCCTTGAAACAGCCTTGCAGGAAACGGCACCCGCGGCGGTTGCGTTGACATCGCCGGCATCTGTGGCCACGCGCACAGCTCGCATGCCCGCCCTGGAAGCCGCCCGCAACTTAGGAGGCATTGACTTACGCTCTATGAAAATTCTTCTTCCTCCTGCCCTGGGCAGTTACACCAAAAGCGCTACAAACTTAGCCGTCATCAATCTAGGCCAAGAAGAAAAGAAAATAGAGGCAATGATTAAAAGCGGGATTGTCCCGTCGGGCCAGCGGGTAAAGGAATATGTAGAAGCGGTCTGCCAGGGTCCAGGCGTTGCTGAAAGGATTGGCGCAACGTTTGTGCTCTTAAGCGATATGTTGAAGCTAGAAGAATCAAGGGCCATGCCGACTGCACCCGAAGTAGCAGAGGCATTGGTGCTTTTAGAATCGCAGGGCCAGCTTCGTTAGCCTTGAAAGAAAATGTGTTGACAAGGGGTGCCGGAAGCGGTATAGTACACTACAAGAAATCAATATAAACCTTTAAGCAGGCCCTCGCGAGGTTTGCAAGGTGAAAAAAAATGAATCTAGCAATCAGACAGAGCCAAAGCCCAACGTTTTTTAAGCGTTGGGCTTTTTTATTCCATGCAAGAAAAGGCAAAAATACTCGATAAAGAGACAATCCAGCGTACCCTTATGCGCATGGCGCACGAAATTCTGGAAAAGAATAAAGGGACACAGGCGCTTTGTCTTATGGGAATCCGCAACAGGGGGGTGTATTTGGCGCATCGTCTGGCAGCCTGCATCAAGAGCATTGAGAATACTGCAATCCCCGTCGGCGTCTTAGATATTACCCTCTACCGCGATGATTTGACCCTCCTTGCCCCTAATCCGGTAGTCCACAAGACCGACGTAGCGTTTGATATCACAGATAAAAATGTGGTGTTGGTAGATGATGTGCTATATACCGGCAGAACAGTGAGGGCTGCACTGGACGCACTCATGGATTTGGGCCGGCCCAAATCCATCCAGTTGGCCGTGCTCGTCGACAGAGGGCACAGAGAGTTGCCTATCCGGCCCGATTTCGTGGGCAAAAATATCCCCACATCCCAAAACGAATTTGTGGAATTAAGGCTGTTGGAGTCAGACGGCCTCGATGAGGCAGTCATCAAGCAAAAGAAACCCTAATCCTATGGAATGGAAAAGAAAAGACCTGCTCGGGCTTGAAGAATTAGACAGGGAAGAAATAGAGCTTGTATTGACCACCGCAGAATCCTTCAAAGAAGTTTCCCGCCGTTATATCAAAAAAGTCCCTGCCTTGCGCGGCAAGACCGTAGTAAATTTATTCTATGAGCCTTCTACGAGGACGCGTGTATCTTTCGAGGTCGCTGCCAAGCGCCTTTCTGCCGATGTGATTAATATTGCTGCCGAGACCTCAAGCGTGAAAAAAGGCGAAACCCTTATTGATACCGGCAGGAATGTTGAGGCGCTCAAGGCAGACATCATAGTGATCAGGCATAATTCTTCCGGCTCCGCTCATTTACTTGCGCGCAACGTCGGCATCAGCGTAGTGAACGGCGGGGATGGCTGGCATGAGCATCCGACCCAAGCGCTTCTGGATATGTTTACCTTGAAAGAGAAGTTCGGCAGACTTAAGGGTCTGCGGGTAAGCATAGTGGGGGATATCGCGCATTCGCGCGTCGCGCGCTCAAACATATGGGGCCTCACGAAGTTAGGCGCCGAGGTCGTTATATGCGCGCCGCCCATACTGGTCCCCCCGCACATAGAAGAAATGGGGGTTCGGATTACCCATGATATTGACGACGCATTGCGCGATGCCGACGCAATCAACGTGTTAAGGATGCAATTCGAGAGGGATGAACGCAATGCCTTCCCCCAGCAGATAGATTATTTCCGGCATTTCGGCATCAGCACAGAGAGGCTTAAGAACGCAAAAAAGAATATTGTCGTCATGCACCCAGGCCCCATAAACAGGGGTATTGAGATGTCAAGCGAGGTTGCCGATAGCGCGAATTCCGTTATCCTAGAACAGGTGACAAACGGGATTGCGGTAAGAATGGCAGTATTATATTTAGTTTCCCACGCACACGATAAAATCAATGAAGCTACTGATTAAAAATGCAACCATAGTCGATCCTGCCTGCGATGTACATGCAGAATTGGATATGGCGATAGAGGACGGCACAATCAGCCATATAGGCGCACATCTGAAGGAGGAGGCCGAGACCGTTATCGATGCAAAAGGCAAAGTGCTCATGCCCGGATTAATGGATATGCATGTCCATTTGAGGGAGCCGGGCAGAGAAGATAAAGAGACGGTAGCGACGGGGACTCTGGCGGCGCTTAAAGGAGGGGTTACGTCCCTTTTGGCAATGCCTAACACAGAGCCGGCCATTGATACAAAAGAACATGTGCAGCTACTCAAAGGTATTATCGGCCGCTCTGCGAGTGCACAGGTGTACATAGCAGGCACTCTCACTAGAGGGCGGCAGGGAAAAGAACTGGCTGATTTTGCGGCAATGCAAGAAGAAGGAATAGTCGCTCTTACGGACGATGGTTCTTCGGTAGATGATGAGGGGTTGATGCGTAACGCCCTGCGGCTGGCCCGCGACAGGAGGTTGCCGGTTATCTGCCATTGCGAAGAGAAAACACTTGCCAATGGCGGGGTGGTGAACCTCGGGTTGATTTCTACCAAATTAGGCTTGCGCGGAATTCCTTGCGAGGCAGAGTATAAAAGAGTAGAGCGCGATATCCTTCTCGCAGAAGAAGCCGTATGCCGTATCCATATTGCGCATGTGAGCTGTGAGAGGTCGTTAGAAATCATTGCAAAGGCGAAAAAACGGGGGGTGCAAGTCACCGCAGAAACCGCCCCGCATTATTTTACGCTTACCGAAGACGCAGTGAGCGGTTATGATACCAATAAAAAAATGAACCCTCCCCTAAGAAGCACGCAGGACAAAGAGGCGATATGCCAGGCATTGCGGGATGGTACGATAGACGTTATTGCTTCCGATCACGCCCCTCATACGGAAAGCGAGAAAGAGGTAGAGTTTGATTTTGCAGAATTCGGCGTTATCGGACTGGAAACATTACTCGCGGTAAGTATCACCGAATTGCTGCACACGAAAGTCTTAAGCCTCTCGGAGCTCGTCAGCAGGCTCACGAGTAATCCATCAGCAATTTTGGGGCTGCACAAGGCTTCCTTAAAGAAAGGTTGCCAGGCAGAGCTTATTATTGTAGACTTACACAAAGAGTGGCAGGTCACTAAAAACAGCCTGGTGTCTAAATCAAAAAACTCGTCTTTCTTGGGCAGGCGGTTGCAAGGGGTAGTGGAATACGTCATCCTCGGCGACAGGATTGTGCATAAAGCCCGCCATTAAGGGCGATACCACTGTTACATGGCGCCCACACAAGCGGTAAGGTTTATTCTTACCAGGGAGCTAGGCAGGCTTTCCCGGTGGCTAAGAATACTCGGCTTTGACGCCGAGTATAATGTAAATGATACCCCCGGCAGGTTGATTATCGAGGCCTTGAAGAGCAGGCGCATTATCCTTACGCGCAGGCACAAGATGCCCCAGTCCAGAGGCGTAAGGATCGCGACTATTAACGAAGAAGAACTGCAAGGGCAACTTATAGAGGTTGTGCGTCTGTTTGGGCTGCGACTCGATGCAGAAAAAATGTTCAGCCGTTGCGTCATTTGCAACGTTGCGTTGGTCGCTGCCGAAAAAGAAAAAGTAAAAGACAGAGTACCGCAACAGGTGTGGCTGACCCAAAAACAGTTCGTCACCTGCCCTGTATGCCGCAGGATATACTGGCGAGGCAGCCATTGGGGCAACGCGGCAGAGGTTCTTAAAGGCCTTTATCCTTAACCGTCAAAAGAAGTCTAAAGGAAATGCGCTTTATCGCCGATTTTCATATTCATTCTAAATATTCCCGCGCCACCTCACGGAATATGGATATGTCCCATATCGCCGAATGGGCGATGCTCAAGGGCATTACCGTCATGGGTACGGGCGATTTTACCCACCACTTGTGGCTGGAAGAGGTCAAAAGAAATGTCGAGGAGATAGGCAACGGTTTGTATAAGTATGCTTCAAAAAATAAACCACGCAGCGACGTGTACTTCATTTTGAGTTCCGAAATCAGCAGTATATATTCAAAGAAAGGCAAGACCTACCGTATTCACACTATCGTGTTGGCGCCCTCGTTTAAAACAGTCGACACCATTAACAATACGTTATCCCGCTACGGCAATATTGCTTCCGACGGCAGGCCTATCTTGGGCCTGGACGCGCAAGAGTTGGCGCGGATTATTCTTGGGATCGATGCACACTGTATCATTATCCCGGGGCATATCTGGACTCCGTGGTTTTCCCTGTTCGGCTCTATGTCCGGATTTGACAAAATAGAGGATTGCTTTGAAACACAAACCCAGCATATATTTGCCCTGGAAACAGGATTATCGAGCGATCCGGCGATGAATTGGCGCCTTTCCGCGCTCGACAGGTTTAGCCTGGTGAGCAATTCCGACAGCCATAGCCCTTCCAAGATCGGGCGCGAGTCGAATGTATTTGATTGCGAACTCGCCTATCAGTCAATACGCGACGTGCTGCAGTGCAAGGATAAGGGCAAGTTTTTGTTTACGGTAGAATTTTTTCCCGAAGAAGGGAAATACCATTTCGACGGACACAGGGCATGCGAGGTGCGGTTTTCTCCCGACCAGACACGCGAGCATGGCGGGATCTGTCCCCGTTGCGGCAAGGCCCTTACCGTGGGAGTAATGAACAGGGTTGAGCAGCTTGCTGACAGAAAAGAGGGATTTGTCCCTCCCAACGCAATTCCATTTAAGAATCTTATTCCTCTTGATGAAATCATCGCTGAGGTAAAAGGTTTGGGTAAGGATTCCCTGGCAGTAGAGCGGGAATACCGTGGCTGTATTGCCAAGTTCGGTACCGAGTTCAACATTTTGTTATGGGCGTCCGAACAGGAATTACGCAAAGGCCTGCCTCAGGGGATCGCTGATGCAGTGATGAGGGTAAGGAAGGGAGAGGTGCGCATACAGCCGGGTTACGATGGCGAATACGGGATCATTTCCATTTTTGGCAACGAGAAAAACAAAGGCTCCCAAGAAACACAACTGAATCTCTTCTAAAAAATCCCTTTCCCCCGATATATTTGTGCTATAATTGATACCCTGGAATAAATTATAATAAGGCCGAGGTTCAGGCTTAGGCTTAAGTAAGGTTAAGGTCAAGGCTTAGGTAGCGTGTATGGTGTAAGGTAAGGTTAATGGTTAGGTTGTTGGTGTAGGGTGATTGGTGTGTATTTTTTTACACCATCTACCTTACTCACTCACCAGACCCATAACTTAACCCTTACTCCATAACCCTTTTTGCTCGTACTCCGTACGAGTTTACTGAAACTAAAGCATAAGCGATAGCGAACGACGCGAGGATGGCGGAATTGGCAGACGCGACAGTTTGAGGGGCTGTTGGGCGCTGAGCCTGTGAGGGTTCAACTCCCTCTCCTCGCACCAACTTATTGGGAAAACTCTGTTTTCTGTTTTGGAGTTGAA
>JBFMDA010000008.1:0-44255 GCA_040754255.1 Candidatus Omnitrophota bacterium
GTCAAGGAGCAATATACCACCGAGCTTATGGTAGAGAAGACGTTGAAGGTGTATAACGATGCAGCTACGCAAACCAGGGTGCTTGTAATAAAACTGAGCTCGGTGGGAGATGTAATTTTGACTACTGCAGCACTTCGGGCGCTTAAGGAGCAATTCGGCAGCCGATACCATATCGCGTTATTGGTCGGGGAGGGCGCGAAAGAGGCGGTAGTACGCTGCCCCTATATAGATGAATTGGTCGTATGCGATTTTAAAGGCAAGGACAGAGGGATGCAAAGTTTTCTTACCCTTGGCTCACGCCTGCGCAGGAAATACTTCGATATCGCAATTGATTTACAGAATAACCGCAGAAGCCATCTCTTAAGCCTGCTTTCTTGGGCAAGAGACCGGTTCGGTTACGATAATGGAAAGTTAAGTTTCTTTCTCAACCGCCGGATACGGCTGCCCCAGGACGCTATTGACCCAATAGCGCATCAGTTTAAAATCCTGGAGGCCTTGGGGGTAGTGCTTAAAGATCCCCGTCTTGAGCTTTGGCCTTCGCAGGAAGACCGGCAGTATATTAGCAATTTCTTGGCTTCTCACTGGATGAACGCCAATCAAAAGGTCGTCGGCATTAATGTGAGCGCAAGCAGGCGATGGGCCAGCAAGGTGTGGCCTCAAACGGCGATGGCAAAGTTGTGCGATTACCTGGGTAAGCAGGATATACGGGTAGTGATTACCGGTAAAGAAGAAGATGATGCGTATGCTCAGGAACTTATCGAGAAGGCCAAGGGGTCAAAACCGATTAATGCCTGCGGCAAAACAACTCTTAATCAATTATATTGCCTTGTGCAGCAATGCCATGTGTTTATTTCCGGGGATTCTGCGCCGCTGCATATCGCCGCTGCCTCCGGAACTCCTTTTATTGCCCTTTTCGGGCCTACCGACCCGCGCAGGCACCTGCCGCCTGCGAAACGGTTTGTAGTCATCCAGAAAGCGTTGCCGTGTGTGCCCTGCTATAAGCCTGAGTGTGCGCACAAAAAATGCATGGAGGCTATCAGCGCAGAAGAGGTGTTTGAGGCAGTTACGGCGTTATTACGATGAATATCCTTTATTTGACAACCCACACTAATGTCGGCGGTATTACCAGTTATTTGCTTTCCCTCTCCCGGGGTATGGTGCAGAAGGGTCATACTGTTTTTCTTGCGTCAAGCGCCGGAACGCTTTCTCCCGAGTTTCAAAGGCAGGGAGTGCGCTTTATCCCCATTCCGATAAAGACAAAATCCATCGCAAGCCCCAAGGTGTTAATGAGCGCCTATGTGTTATACTCATATGTGAGGAAAAACGGCGTCGATATTATCCACGCCAATACCCGCGTGACACAGGTACTCGCCTGCATACTCAGCCGGTTATGCCGGGTTCCGTACCTTTCTACCTGTCACGGGTTTTTTAAGGCAAAATTCCTGCGCCGCAGAGTTCCTTGCTGGGGCTTTAGGGTAATTGCGATAAGCGAATCAGTACGGCACCATCTTATCGAAGATTTCAAGGTGAAGCCTCAATTAATACGGCTAGTGTATAGCGGCATCGATGCAGAGGTTTTTAGCGCTCAGCGTGGAATTGCTTCCCTCGCCGCCAAACAGGCGCTGGGACTGGGGGAAGGCCCTGTCATAGGCATTATCGCAAGGCTTTCCGACGTGAAAGGGCACATATACCTGATTCAGGCAATGAAAGATGTAGTCCAGAAGTTCCCCCCCGCGCAGTTGCTTATTGTAGGCGAAGGCCGTATGAAAAAAGGGCTGGTTGAGTTAACCCGGTCATTAGGCCTTCTGGACCGGGTAGTTTTTTTGCCGCATACAGAAGATGTAGCCGCAACCCTTTCGCTTTTTGACGTATTTGTTATGCCTTCGTTAAAAGAGGGGCTTGGCCTGGGATTGATGGAAGCAATGGCAGCGGGAGTTGCGGTTGTGGGCTCTGCAGTAGGCGGGATTAAAGACCTTATCCAAGACGGCCACAACGGCCTTTTGGTTGAACCTGCCAATCCGGGTAAGCTTGCAGAGGCGATATGCGGCTTGCTTCAGGATGAGGGCAGCCGCAGGCGCATGGGGGCCAATGCCTGTGATTTTATCAGGCAGCGTTTTTCGGTCCAGAAAATGATCGATCAGACCGAGGGGGTATACGGAGAATGCCTAAACGTAGCGTAACATTCCTTACTATCGGTTTTATCATTATTTTTTCGGTGTTGGCGTTTTTTGTCTTTTTTGAAAGCAGCTATGTGGTGCCTGTGCTGATGTATCATTCCGTGTCGCCTTTTGCAACCGAAGAGAACCGTTTATCCGTAAGCCACGCGTCGTTTGAGAGGCAGATGCGTTTTCTAAAAGACCGCCATTATAACGTGGTTCCTCTTGCTTCGCTCGCCGAGATGATTAAAAATAAAAAAAGAATTCCCCGCCGGACCGTAGTACTTACCTTTGACGACGGCTACCGCGATAACTTTACATATGCCTTTCCCGTGCTGAAGAAATACAACCTGCCCGCAACAATATTTGTGATTATTAATGAGATCGGACGCAGGCAGGGTGACAGGCTTACATGGGAGCAGATATACCAAATGAAGCGGTCTGGTATTATTGCCTTCGGAAGCCATGCATTAGGCCCTGAGCCCTTGGTTAATATTGCGAATCCTGCCGAACTGAAAAAAGAGATTTTTGATTCTAGAAGGCTCCTGGAAGAAAAACTAAAAATACCGGTTGAGGCATTTAGTTATCCTGAAGGAAGGTTCAACCCTGCGATACGGCAGCTGGTACAAGATGCCGGTTATAAGGTGGCAGTAGCTACTTCCCCGGGCAAAGGGTATCCGGATGACGACGCATGGGCGCTGAAGCGCTTAAGGATTTCTTCTACTTCGGATAATCTGTTCGTATTCTGGTTTGAAATTTCAGGGATATACACTTTTATCAAGGAGCACCGCGATGACCCCTAAGCGCATCCTTATCTTTGATGTCAATTGGATAGGAGACGTGTTGTTTTCCACGGCTGCCATCAGGAACATACGGTATAATTTCCCCGATAGCTATATAGCCTGTGTTATCCCGCAGCGTTGTCATGAGATACTGGAAGGCAACCCCCACCTAAACGAAATAATATTTTTTGATGAAAGAAGGAGGCATCGCGGGATTCTCGGCAAAATTAGGTTTGTCCTGAAATTGCGCAGGGCAAGATTTGATATTGCGTTCCTATTGCACCGTTCTTTTACCAGGGCGTTCATATGCTGGTGCGCCGGTATCCCGGAAAGGATAGGGTATTATTCCCGCAAAAGAGGGTTTCTCTTGACCAAGGGCATTGTTTCTCCTTTTCGCGACGAAATGCACCGGATAGATTACTACCTCAATATTGTTGCCAAGTCCGGTTATAAAGTACAGGACAGATTTACCGAATTCTTCATAAGCGAAAAAGACCAGAGGTACGTAGAGGGTTTCTTAAAAAGCCAGGCGATTAATGAGAATGATTTCGTCGTGGGGTTAAACCCCGGAGGCAATTGGATGCCGAAGCGCTGGCCAAAGGAATATTTTGTGGTCTTGGCAGATAAGCTGGCGATAGAATTTCAGGCGCAGATAATAATTACCGGCGGGCCTCAGGACGTAAAATTGGCACAACATATCCAACGGCTTATGAGGAGAAAAGCTATTAATGCCTGCGGTACACTAACCCTTAAACAGCTCGGCGCACTCGCAAAGAGGCTTGACCTTTTTATTACCGCTGATACCGGCCCGCTGCATATCGCAAACAGCGTGGGCGCAAGGAAGATAATCACCCTTTTCGGGCCCACACACCCGGCGATTACCGGGCCCTACCCATCGCAGAATGTGCATATCCTCGCCGCAAATGTGGATTGCAGAATCCCTTGCTACGAAGAAAACTGCAGCAATAACCGCTGTATGCGCTCTATTACGCCTGATGAGGTGCTTACGTTAGCCAGAAAGATCATCGTATAGGTATTTCTATGAAAAGCCCGGAAACGCAAATACGCAAAATACTCTTTGTTACTTTAAGCAATATCGGCGACGCGATTTTGACGTTGCCGGCATTAGAGTATCTTAAATCCCGCTTCCCCGCAGCAGCGATTACGGTTATCTGCGGCCCCAGGGCAGAAGGCCTATTCGCCAAGGATTTTTTAAATGAGCGCCTTCTGGTGTATGATAAACACAGCCCTTTTTTGCAGAAATTTCAGTTGCTTTTGAAACTGCAAAAAGAACACTTTGATGCCGTCATCGATTTGCGCAACAGCATATTCGGCGCTTTCCTTTTTGCTCCCTACCGGACCCCGCCTTTTTTACGCATCCCTTCGCGCTGCATACATATGAAGGATAGGCATTTGTATAAGGTGATGAGGACTTTTGACGCTTCTACTCCATTGCCGCAGGTACCAGCACAAAAATCCATTCTCTTGCGCGATAGCGATCAACACTACATAAAGAATTTGTTAACGCAGCATGGCATACGCCAGAATGATAAGATAGTGGTTATTTCTGCCGGTGCCCGCAGCCATACGAAACAGTGGGCCAAGGAGAAATTCGTTGAGCTTATCCGGTCTTTTATCGACGACACTGGTATAAAGATAATCCTTGTGGGAGAGAAAGGCGATGCGCAGGCGAGTTCTTTTATCGCAGCGCCCTTTAAGGGCCGGGTATTGGATATAAGCGGATTAACTACGATTACGCAACTAGCCTGCCTATTAAAACAGGCAACGCTTGTGATTACCAATGATAGCGCTAACCTGCATCTGGCAAGTTATTTGGATAGGCCGGTTATTGCCTTTTTCGGCCCCACGGACGAAATGAAATACGGGCCCTGGTCGTCACATAGCCTTGTGGTCAAAAAAGACGTGTACTGCCGGCCCTGCCAAAATGCTCAATGTAGATTCGGCCATCTGCATTGCATGCGGCTTATTAATGCCAATGATGCCGAGGCAGCAGTAAAGAGCTTTCTGGCGCAGACAACCTGTATAAACCACCCACAATATCCGAGGCCAGGCTTTAAGCGCATTCTTATCGTTCGAACAGACCGCATAGGCGACGTGCTTTTGTCTACGCCGGTCATTAAAGCCCTAAGGCAGGCGTATCCTTGCGCGTATATCGCGATGATGGTACGTCCTTACGCCGCAGATATCGTAGAAGGCAATCCTTACCTTGACGAAGTGATTATGTGTGCGAAGGAGAAAGAAGATAAGGGGATACTCGGCACCTTCAGCCTTGCCCGGCGATTGCGAAGAAAAAGATTCGATGCCTGCTTTGTGCTGCATCCGACTGCGCGGCTGCATTTGCTTATGTATCTTACCGGGATTCCCCGCAGGATAGGTTATGACCGCAAGTTCGGTTTCTTGCTTACGGACAGGATAATCCACGATAAACAAACGGGCAAAAAACATGAGTCAGAGTACTCCCTCGATGTAATCCGCTCTCTGGGCATCAAGCCAGGCGACAACGATCCCTTTATGCCTATCCGGCCGGACTCTGAAGCCTGGGCGGAGAGGGAGCTTAAGGATGCGGGGATTTGCAGTGATGATAAAGTCTTGGCAATCCATCCTGGCGCCAGTTGCAGATCAAAATTGTGGCCTGAGGAAAATTTTGCGAGCGTCTGCGATATATTGGCGCAGAGGGTCGGATTTAAGGTGGTGATTGTAGGAGGGCCCAAAGATACGGGGATAGCCCAAAATATAGTTGCGCGTATGCGCCACCGCGCAGTTAATTTTGCAGGGAAAACTTCCGTAAGCCAGCTTGCCAGCCTCCTTAAAAGATGTAGCCTTTTTATTTCCAATGATTCAGGGCCTGTGCATATCGCCTCTGCCCTTAAGGTCCCGGTCGTGGTTATTTTCGGCAGGAGCCAAAAAGGCTTAAGCCCCCTGCGCTGGGGGCCGCTGGGCGAGAAAAACAGGGTGCTTCATAAGAGTGTTGGTTGTGTCGAATGCCTTGCCCATAATTGTAAAAAAGAGTTTGCCTGCATCAGGGCTGTTACCCCTGAAGATGTAATTCGCGCAGTCGCTGATTTCAATTATTATTTATAATATAAGAATACTGTGATATAATTTTACCGATGGATAATCCGGTACCGAATCCAAAATCAGGCTTACGAGACATCCGTTTTGAAGAGCCTACGTTTA
The DNA here is from genome assembly GCA_040754255.1 of Candidatus Omnitrophota bacterium. Classification (GTDB taxonomy): domain Bacteria; phylum Omnitrophota; class Gorgyraeia; order Gygaellales; family Profunditerraquicolaceae; genus SURF-25. Next base: position 6,137 of record JBFMDA010000008.1, read on the forward strand.
TCGACCCCCTGACCGGCTTATTCAACCAGTATTACCTTTACCAGTTCCTTCCCGAAGAGCTAAAAAAAGCAAAACTCGCCCGTTATCCTTTGGCTGTCCTTATGATTGACCTTGACGGCTTCAAAGGGATCAATGATTCGTACGGCCATCTTTGCGGAGACGACGTCTTGAAGCAGCTTTCCGCAATTTTAAAGAACGCGGTGCGCAAGACCGATATGGTAATTCGCTACGCGGGGGATGAGTTTACAATCCTTTTGCCTACCGCAGATCAGAATACCGCTTCGATGCTGTCAAAACGGTTCATTCAGGACGTGCAGAAGACTGTTTTTAAAGGCAAAGACGGCCAGGAGCTCCATCTTACTATCAGCATTGGTTTTTCGATCTTTCCTGCAGACGGGGAACGGATAGATGAGCTCATTGAGCTTGCAGACAGGGCGCTCTACCTTTCCAAACAAAAAGGCAAAAACAGGGTATCCTATGCCAAGGAAGTTAATATTGAAGCGGTCAGTTATATGGTAGCAATGGATTCTTTCCCCTGCCCGAAATTTATCGACAGGATCGAAGAACTGGAGAGGCTTAGATATATTTTTGATGCCATTGTTATCAAATCAAACCTCCTGCAGGTCGCATTTATTTCCGGAGAGATGGGAAGGGGGAAATCCCGGCTGTTGAGCGAAATAGGCAATTATGCGCGCGAACGCGCTGCGGTGATACACTGCCGGGCTTCTTTGTCGCATATGCAAGACCCTTACCACCTCTTTGCAAACGGGATTACCGACTACATCCAAAGGACCGGCCTTGACAAGCCTCAGCTGCGGTTAGTCTTTTCCCAGATCCCTCCCGAAGAACTCGATGCGCTCAGCCTTTTGGTAGTGCCTCTCACAGGCATGGCCAAAGGTTCAATCGAGTTTGAGCAGGAAGAGAGCAAGAGGCGGTTTCTTTTGTTTAAGGCGTTCCTTGATTTTTTAATCGAACTTAACAAGACACAGGTAATCTTCCTTTCCTTTGACGATTTGCAATGGGCGGATAAGGCAAGCCTTGAGCTTTTACATTACCTGGGCCAGCAGGAAAAAACTAAACGGATATTCATTGCCAGCTGTTATTCCCTGGACAAATACACAAAAGCGGAGAAGAAGGAAGGCCTTACCCTGCAAGACCTGCTTGAAGAGATGAAGTTCGAAGACAACTGTACCAATATTGTACTTGATAATTTTTCCCTTGAAGAGACGAAGCAGATGAATAGCGCTATTTTTCCTGGCCTTGTAGCACCCGAGCATTTTTACGAAACGATGTACAATGCCACAAAGGGGAATCCTTCGTTCATCGAGGAGCTCCTGAAGCTTTTGGTTGAGAACGGAGTAGTACTCTATCAGGATAACCGGTGGCAGATAAAGAAAGATTTCGAAGAAAAGGATATGCCGACAACCATCGATGACCTTATTAAAAAGAGGATTAAGAACATCGACGAAGAGACAAAAGAGATGATCGTGCAGGCGGCAGTGGCGGGAGATGATTTTTCCGTAGAACTCCTTAAGAAGGTCGGCAATAAGGACGAAGGATTTACGCTTGAGCTTCTCAACAGGGCAAAAAAAATGCGGCTGATTGATGAATTGGAGCCCAAAGGCAAATACGGTTTCATTAATAAGAATATACAGAATATGCTTTACAATGAACTCGATGAGAAGACGCGCAATCAGCTGCACTATGCAGTGGGAAACGCGCTCATCGACCAATACAAGAAGCACGAATACAAAATGGCAGGGGAGCTGGCGTTTCATTTTGGCAATGCCTCTGTGGGGCCGGAAGTGGCAGAGTTGAAAAAACAGCTTTCGGCAAAAACGCATACGTTGTTCAATCCCTCTGAGATGGTGGGATACTTAGACCAGCTTGCCAAAGAGGTGATGGTTGAAAAAGACGCGCATGTGGTCGCCCTTTCAGACATTATGCAGACTGAGGCCTTGCGGTTCGTGCGCGCCTTGCAGAGCGCAATAAAGAATTTCCAACTCTATCCGCCAGGCTCTATCAGGGTCAGGTCTCTGAAAGAGGCATACGCTGCCTTAGAGCCTGTATGGAAAGAAAGCGAAAGGCTTAACCTCGGAGAAGTGGAGCGGGTGCTGGTAATAAACGGTAAGCGCATTACCCCTAGAGAAGTAGACAGGTCCAACGTTGAATTTTTTGTCAGCCAGATGCTCGAGCATAACCTTAAGACCATCTCTTTCATCAAGGGGGTAACCGAGCAGGACCTGGACAAATTCCTTCAGTATTTCAGCAGGCCCTATCAGGTGATCAAGGATGAGGGCGGCTGGGGCGAGGTTGTGAAGAAGGAATCTTTAGGCGGGATCAAGGTAGACGAAGTCCGTTTTATACAGATTGGCGGCCCGGCAAAAGCATTTGAAGAAAAGAAGAGGATAGAAGACATAATGCTCATGGAATTCTTGCTTGGCAAGATCGAGAACGAAAGCGTTGATAAAAATACGGTTATCGATAGCCTGGTCAGAGAGCCGAAGAAGTTCGCGCAGACAATCGCCGACGCCTCTGCTGAGGCAGTGAAGGCCGGCCCGCAGGAAGAGGAGGCCAAAGACAAGAGTAAGGGCATAGATAGCCAGGCTGAGATGATTGCAAAAAACATCGAGAAGATTAATTCCGAAATTCTCGGAGACCAGCCAAGGGGGAGGAATTATGCAAAAAACCTTGCCCAGGTGATTATGGAGCTGGATCCCGACTTAAGGAGCAAACTTATCCGTTCCCCGTCTTTTCGCACCGATATGCGGCAGCACGATATTATCGATAACGTGATGAAAGGTACCCCCAAAGAAGTAGTTGCGGATATGATCGTTGAGGAGTATAAAGAACATCAAGGTAACCTTCTGGTGGCGAGGGATTTCATGAATAGCGTGCTGAAGGATAGTGCAAAAAAGGAAGAGGTCCTGGCGGAGCTGGAGGTCAAGCTATCAAATTCAAACGTAAGCGCCCAAGACATTGAATTTATGACCGGCCAGCTGAGTTGGGAAGACCTCCCCGCAGAAAAGCGTATCGAAAACCTCATGAAACTGCCTGATGAGTATTATCAGACGGAATTGGATAAAATAAAAGAGCTCCTTGAGGACCTTGATACGCAGCAGGAAAAAGCCCAACTCGAGAAGCTTCTTTTGCACCTGATTATGAAAGCCTCCAAATTGCTGCCGCTTGCGCACAAGAACCTGATGCTGGTGCTGATTGATTTTGTCAAGAGGCCGTTGATAACAAAAGACAAGGCGTCCCTCGTTTCCATGGAAGACCGTTTGAATGTCTTTTTGAAAAGAGCAGCTATAGAGCTCGACCAGAAAACGTTCAGCGATATCCTGGAGGTCTTCAAGGGGGTCATCAGGGAATCTACCAACCGCATATATCCATCGAAGAACATAATGCTTGAAATAGACAAGCCGGAAATCAAAAAATATTTTTCTTTTACGCGCCAGCTGTTCGTTATGCTCGCCTCAAGGCAGGCGCTGGAAAAAGAAAAGAACCCGACTATTTACAGGCTCATCGGCGAATTTTTAAACGAGATAACGTATGCCGAGTTCTTGGAAACTTTTATACAAGCTATCCTGAATAGCCCTGCGAAGGAAAAAGAGGAATTCCGCAACGTATTTCCCCTTATCGCCTCAAAGGCAATAGACGCGTTGATACGGCTTGAAGGCAGGAGTGCCCACATGCTTGGGGATTCTTTCCGCGAATACGTAATAAGAAAAAGTATGGCTGATTTTTTGCAGGAACTGGGGGAGCAGGCAGTGAACCTCTTCTTGGACAAATGCGCTGCCTTAAAAGAAGAGATGAGCGAGCCGCTCATTGAGCTATTGGGGTATTTGAAGAAACCTCGCGGCACAGAACTTTTGGTATTGTTACTGCGCCACAACGATCTTTCAATGAGGCGCAGTGCCTTGCTTGCCCTTGGGGATGTCGGGACAGAAAAGGCGGTGGAGGCGATTACTACGTTTGTACAGATAGAAGAAGATAAAAAGTTACGCCAGTTGGCAAAAGAACAGTTAGCAAGGCTTACAAAAGCAAAAATAACGTAACGTGTTTTTAGAAAGGTTTGTATGTCGCCCGTAAGAAGGACGAAGACCAAGATCGGCGAAATCCTGGTGCAGAAAGGCGTGATTACGCGCGAACAACTCCAGGAAGCGCTTGTCTTTCAGCACTCGCAGGGGCAGGGTAAGCGCCTTGGCCAGATTTTAGTCGAACTGGGGCACCTTGACAGGGATGAGCTTTGCCTTGCCCTGGCAGTGCAATGTGGTTATCCCTACATTGCCATAGGGCAGTGCCTTATAGAGCCCGATGTGCTCTCGGCTGTTCCCGAGGAGCTGGTAAAGAAATATCAGATCCTGCCCATTGACAAAATCGGCGATGTATTGACTATCGCCATGGTGAATCCTCTGGAGAGGTCAGTGATTAAAGAAATCCAGCAGGTTACAGGCAGCCATGTGATTGCCTATCTTACGACTCCCGTAGAATTGAAAGAATTGATCTCGAAATATTATGCAAAACGTTAGTATGAAAGGCTTGTATGGCTAAAGAAGACAAAATTACCCCCGGGAACAAAGGCCCTGAGAAGGACGACTCGATAGTCGAGATATCCAAAACACTGCTTGAGCAGGACCCGCTGGTAAGGACCGTAAACAAGGTTATCTCTGACGGGGTAGAGCAGCGCGCAAGCGATATTCTTATTGAGCCCCTGGATGAGCAGGTCCAGATACGCTACCGAATCGACGGCATACTCTACCGCTATCTTATGTTGCCCAAACAATTCCAGGACGGGGTGCTCACGCGCGTCAAGGTAATGTCGGGCTTGGATATCAGCGAACACAGGCTGCCGCAGGACGGGCGTTTTAAAATGTTTTATAAGAAATCAGAAGTGGATTTCAGAGTTTCTGTAATCCCGTCAAGCCTGGGGGAAAAGATAGTCTTGCGTATCTTGGACAAGACCAAGGTGACCCTTGATATCAATAAATTGGGGTTTGACAGCTTTACCCTTGAGGTGCTCAGGCGTAACCTTGCCAAGCCGTTCGGCATGATACTGGTAACCGGGCCTACCGGTTCAGGCAAGACCACGACGTTATATTCGGCCTTAAAGGAAATCGACTCGATAGAAAAGAATATCATTACCGTCGAAGACCCGGTAGAGTATCAGCTGTTCGGCATCAATCAGGTTGCGGTACATGAGGATATCGGCATGACCTTTGCCAGCGCCCTGCGTTCGATCTTAAGGCAGGACCCCGACATAATACTCGTCGGAGAAATAAGGGATTTTGAGACAGCGGATATCTCGGTGAAGGCTGCGCTTACCGGGCACTTATTGTTAAGCACCCTGCATACCACCTCAGCCATCGGCTCTGTCGTAAGGCTTGTGAATATGGGCATTGAGCCGTTTCTTATCTCATCCGCATGCCTGCTCGTGCTGTCGCAGGTTTTGGCGCGTTCCTTATGCCCCCAATGTAAAGAAGCGTATACTGCCCCAGCGCACCTGCAGGAGGAGTTCGAGGCCTTGCACATTCCTCTGCCCAAAGGCCTTACGCTATATAAAAACGGCGGTTGTAATGCGTGTAACAATACCGGTTTTAAAGGCAGGATTGCGCTTGCCGAAACCCTGGAGATAACGAATCCCATAAAAGACCTGATTATTGCCAATGCCTCAGAGCAGGAGATACGGCAGCAGGCAGTCAAAGACGGGTTTACTACCCTTCGGGAGAATGGGTTTAAGCTTGCGTCTAAAGGGTTGACTACGATTGAGGAGATCTTAAGGGTAACTTCTTTATAGGCGCGTAAGAAAACGGATATCAAAAAAAATGTTTAAGGACGACGATAAAAATAAAAACGTACATAATGCCGATACGCCTAAGCCTGCTGCTGCGCACCAACCTGCGCACCAAAAGGAAGAAGATGATGATATTGAAGGCCTTCTGACTATCTGCAAAGAGCTGGATTTGCCCCCGATTAACCTTTCCAAATATAAGATCCAGCCTAACGTGATAAAGCTTATCCCTGAAGATCTGGCACGCACCTATAAGGTGATTCCTATCGCAAAATCAGGCAATACCTTGACAATTGCCATAAGCGATCCTTTTGATATTGTCGCCATTGATAGCATCAAGACCGCTTCAAGGTCAGATATCCACCTGGTGATAAGCTCCGGCTATCAGATTACCAGAAGCATAGAGGAGTATTATAGCGCATTTAGCCTTGAAGAAGCAAAGAGTACAAAAAAAGCCGGCGTCACGGAAGAGGAAATGCGTGTTGAGACAGTAGGGGCAGAGGATATTGATGCCGAGAAAATGAAAGAGCTGAGCCAGCGCGCACAGATAGTGGAGCTGGTCGATGATATTATCAGCGCTGCGGTAAATCAGAGGGCATCCGATATCCATATTGAGCCATTCCCCGATTCCTTAAGGGTCCGTTATAGGATTGACGGCGTATTGCAGGAGCGCTCAGCGCAAGTCGATAAAAAATACGAAGCAGCAATTATTGCCCGCATCAAAATTATGTCCAAGCTCGATATAACCCAGCGCAGGCTGCCGCAGGATGGAAGGATCTCGGTTACGCTTAGCGCAAAAGAAATAGACCTGCGTATTTCGATACTACCGCTGGTAACCGGAGAAAAGGTGGTCATGCGAATCCTTGAAAAAGGGGGCCTTGCAGTAGACCTTGAAAAATTGGGGTTTTCAGCGTATGCGTTCGAGGCGTTTAAAAACGCCTCTTCCCGGCCTCACGGAATGATCATTATTACCGGCCCTACGGGAAGCGGTAAGTCAACTACCCTGTATGCCATATTGAACAGGTTGAATAATATCACTAAGAATATTATCACTATCGAGGACCCGGTGGAATATCAAATGAAAGGGATAACCCAGATCCAGGTCAAGTCAGACATCGGGCTTAATTTCGCAAGCGTCTTAAGGGCGGTGCTAAGGCAGAACCCCGACATTTGTATGGTTGGAGAAATCCGCGATTACGAAACAGTTGACATTGCGATAAAATCCGCGCTTACCGGCCACCTTATTTTAAGCACCCTGCATACCAATGATGCGCCCAGCGCAATCGTGCGGCTTATGAACATGGGGGTTGAGCCCTTTTTGATTTCCTCAACCTTAACGCTTATCGCAGCCCAGAGGCTTTGCCGCAAGGTGTGCGCAAAATGCAAATACCCATACGAGGTGTCGGTTGAGACGCTTGCCGGGATGCCTAAGGGGTTCAGTGGCACGAAGGCAACGATGTATAAGGGCAAAGGCTGCAGTGTGTGTAACGGCACCGGTTATTACGGAAGGGTTGCGATTGTCGAAGCAATGATTATCGATGATACATTACGCCACATGATTCTTAAAAAAGAATCATTAACCAAGATACGGGATTATGCGCTTAGCCAGGGCATGAAGACGCTGAGGGAAGATGCACTGGAAAAATGCCTGGCAGGCGATATTTCTTTGGATGAAGCTTTGCGTGTGACTCCGGAAGGCTAATAGAGAGAGAAAGAGATGGCGCTATTCAATTATACGGTAATTTCCTATACGGGAAAGAAAATCAACGGCCAGATTGAGGCACGGGACCGCGCTACCGCTGTCAGTACCTTGCGTAAAAGCCAGTTAATCATCGTTGATATACAGGAGCTTAAAGGGGGAGGGCTTAAACAAAAAAGCAGGGTCAAGCTTGAGGATTTAATTATCTTTACCCGCCAGCTCGGGGCCTTGGTCAAAGCAGGCGTCCCGCTGGTAAAAGGCTTAAATATCCTTTTTGGCCAGGTCGAAAACCGCGCATTAAGGCAGATTATTTCTTCGGTAATCACCAAGATAGAATCCGGCTCAAGCCTCTCCGATGCCCTTGCGTATTACCCGAATATGTTTTCGCACCTTTATATTAACATGATTAAGGCCGGAGAGTTCAGCGGCGCGCTGGATGCAATCCTTGAGCGGCTTTCTACGTATCTTGAAAGCAATGAACGGCTCGCCCGAAAGGTAAGGGCTGCCTTTATTTACCCGTCAGTCATTCTAACCGTTGCCATACTTATTACCGCAGTTATCTTCCTTAAGGTAATACCCGGCTTTGAGGCCATTTTTACCAGTTTGGGCGCAAACCTGCCTTTGCCGACGCAGATAGTCTTTAGCATCAGCCAGTTTTCGCGTAAATACTTCGTGGTTGCAGCGGGTGGCATGGTCGGTTTATTTTTCTTAATACGGCAAATCCTGCAGCTTCCTGCAGCAGGCATTGCCTTTGACAGGCTCAAGCTTGATTTTCCCGTATTCGGCCGCGTAATCCGCAAAGTGGTTGTGGCGCGTTTCAGCCGTACCCTTTCAACACTTCTTAAAAGCGGTGTTTCCATATTGGTTGCCCTGGAAATTAGCAGTAAGACCTCCGGCAATAGAATCGTAGAGGTTGCCCTGGATAAAGTAACCAGCCGTGTGAGTAAGGGTGAAAAAATCGCTGAATCCCTAATGGAGAGCAAGCTCTTTGCGCCCCTGGTAGTCAGCCTTGTGGCAGTCGGCGAAGAGACCGGCGATATCTCCTCGATGCTTGATAAAATAGCCTACTTTTATGAGGATGAGGTGGATGTGGCAGTGGGCAACCTTACTTCGCTCATTGAGCCTTTTATTATCGTGTTCTTAGGGGTCTTGATCGGCGGTATTGTGCTTTCCATATTCTTGCCCATCTTGCAGTTGACACAGGTGATGGGGCGGTAGTAGAAAAGGTCAAGGCCGAGGTTAAGGTTAAGAGGTAAGGTTAATGGTTTAGTTGTTGGGTTAAGTTTTTGGTGTTTTTTACACTAACCACTTTACCTAATAACCAGACACATGACTTTACCTTAACCCAATGACCAATAGGGTCATGCGTATAGCTATAATTCGCTAATAAAAAAAGCGCTTTTTTTTCGAAGCGCTTTTTTGTTTTTATGCGATACGCACTACGCTATACGCAATACGAAACTCACCCTCCCGTATTATTGTAGAAATAGTCTTCCGAGATCTGCCTCCAGACACTTTCACCGGTCATACCTAACACTGCCTGGTAGTTCTTAGGCACGGCATCAGGGAGCCGGTCATCGTATTCCTGGTAAACCGTAGGCTGATGTACTGTGGTTGTTCCTAGGTAGGCAGAAGTTGGCGCAGTGAGGTTGCTGGGATTCCTGCGGTAATTGAGGGGATTCTCGGTTGCATTCGAAGCGCTCCAGTATTCGTCATCGCAGCAGCCTACAGGGTCTCCGGGGGTGTCATAGAGGTTTATCATTGAGCCGTTGATATGGACGGTACCAGCTCTATAGAAATCATAAATATAGTTATACCACCAGTCTTCGAATTGCGTATTCAATACAGAGCCCGGCCCGGAAGAAGGGGTATAATTTTGTACAATTGAGCTTGGGAAATTATATGGCGTCAAGAAGAGAGAATTATAGTATTGATGTTCATATTGGTAATTGGTAATATTATTAGGAGGTCTCCACTGAGGGCTTTTTGATTGCCATAATGCCTCCTTTGCATCCCGGGTATTTGTATTCCACTGCGCGATTGTGTACGTTATGCCATAAGGATTCCCTCCGGATGACCATGAATTGTACAAGTCGGTATAGTCTCCGGTTGTGCCTACCCATATACCATTATCAACCCCAGGAGTGCCTTCTTCGGCAAGGAGTTTGCCTGTTGCATTGAGCTTATGATACACATATGGATATACATCATACTGTGTTAAATTCGTGCCATAGCTCCACTCATAGCCATTATACCCCCAGAAGTCAACATAGCTTCTATCCACAAACTGCCCTGTAAGCGCATAGATGATTTTTTTGGTGGCAAGGTGGGATATCTTCCAGTTGACTGTGTTGTAGTTGCCCTTTAAGTAGATACTCTCCTCGCATAGGACCGAGAATACTGCCTTCCTGTCTCCTTCATTGGTGCCGGGAAGCTCGGTTGCGTTGTTTAAGCGGATAGGTACTTTGGAGTAGATGATGCCGTTAAAGCTCGGCTTCAATGTAGGCAATACTGTCTTTAAATACCCTACATTGATATCAAAGGCATTGATGGCCTGGTTCGTCCTCCAGTTGGCAAATGACTTTGGCCAGACAGCCACGGTAAAGCCTGCGCTGTTAAGCCAGTCTCGCATAGTGTTTGCGTTGGTCTCGTCTATGTAGATACCATCCTGCTGTGCCCTTACCTTATACGGGCTGTCAGCACCGGCCTTGTCGAATAACTGGCCTAAGTCAAAGTACTTCCTGGTAACCCCTCCTTTTATGATATTCGGGTCAAAGCCTAAATTGGTAATCTGCTGCTGGTATTTCGCAAACCCTGTCGGTTGTTTGACGATATCAAAAACGCGGATGTCTCTATACGGACTTGAAGAGTCAGTGTGGTCGTCGCCATAGCTGTAATCGTCAAAGAACTCATAGTTGCGGTCGCGGGGGTCGGTAATGATCAAGTCAAAGTAATTTTGCGTAGTGCCGTTCATCGGTACGGTAGTTGAAGCGTTGATAGGGACATACGTTGCACTGGCATTATTGTAACAGGTGGTGTTCCAACTCTGACAGTACGTTCCGTTGAGTTTCTTTCTGTAATGCCAGCCCCAGGTGTTGGTGACGTTGGTGGTTTCTATAATGCAGCCGGGATGGCCTGAGCCGCAGCGCTCGGTTTCGTAAAATTTTACCGGCCCTGGCTCGACACCGGCATATTTAGTTTCCCATTTGTAGGTTTGCGGCAATGCGCCGGGGATTTCTATCCAGACATTAGTATTGTTGACTCCTAGGTTATTCTGGTAGGGTTTAAAGATGGCGTTAGCAGAATAGAAGACTCCGGTTGTATTGGTGTAATTGATAAAACCTGTCCCGCTTGCGTCTATATCAAAATAATTCACGCGGGCATAGGGAGTGGCGTTAATGACTCCGTCTTGGCTCATCCATTGTGTTTGTGTTTCGTTAGTCCTATATCCCCATACATCGAATATCGGTATCAATGAACCATTGTATTGTTTGCCCCAGAAATACGAATCTTCACCAAGCCACACGGGTGGCGCATTGACCGTATCTTGATCAGTTGTCCATCGAAACATAGCATAAGGGTCTACATCGCCTGATACATCGCTGGCTTTGGCCCTATATTTATAAGAGGAGGAAGGATAATAGTAAGCGAGGGGGCCGGGTAATACCCCTTCATCAGTAGTAGTAAAATTATGATAATGTGCTGTAGAGCCGTTTACATAATTGATCGGATAAGGCGCAGGCGCTTTGTATTGCCGGTAACCCAATGTTGCGTTTGTCCATTCGCTTGTCTCAATGGAGGTACTGTTGTTTTCATCATACACATCTGCCCGGTCAAGAGAAACAGGGGTTGGATAGTATGACCGTTGGGCATATTTAATAGTTCCTGCTGCAGTCATTTCAGTCAGTTTATCAAAACGTAACCCCTTAAAGATAAGACCGTAATTATAAGAAGGGTAAGGCTGGAATGTGATATCTTTATTTGAATGGATCCTACCGCCTTTTACCTTGTAGAGATTATCAGCGCCCGCGAAAGTAAGCGGCTGGTTCACGAATATAAAATACTGATACAGAGGCGTGGGCACATACCTATATTGGGCGTATTTAGAGTAAGAGTATTTGTAGTTGGGGTAGGTGCCGGTACGGTCCTTGTAGGCATGGATAAAGACATTGATGACCCCTCCGTCATTGGTCACATACACCCTGAACGAATGGCCTGAAAGGGAGTAGAAGTTATCGGTGATGGATGAGCCGGGCATACGCGGGGTTGAGTCGGTGGTGGTGCTTGCGAGGGTATCCCACTCATTGCCTGCCTGGGAGATTTCCCACAGCGCTGCTGCCTTGGCAGAGTCAAGCTCACGGGCTACCTGTAGCTCTGCGGTGTGCCGGGCATTCAGGGAAAGGTTAGTGCGTGCAGCCAGGAATGAGACCGATACAGAACCGAAGACCAGGACCAATAGCAGAAACGTAAAGATAAGCGAAATACCCTTTTCGTTACGCATAACCTTGAGCACGCCTTCTCCTCCTTGGTAAAAGTCCTATAAAAAGTATAGCACTCTCGTAGAGCTAAGACAATAGAAAAGAGTAGGCGTAGGAGAGAAGGCTAAGGCTAAGGTTAAGTAAGGTTGAGGTCGAGGTTAAGGTAGTAAGTGAGTTACGAGTTATTGAGTTAATGCGGTAATAAAAAAAGCGCTTTTTTCCGAAGCGCTTTTTTGTGTTTTTACGCACTACGCATTACGCGATACGCACTACGAACTTACCCTCCCGTATTATTGTAGAAGTAATCCTCGGAAATCTGCCTCCATACACTCTCACCCGTCATGCCTAAGACTGCCTGGTAGTTCTTGGGCACTGCGTCAGGGAGCCGGTCGTCGTATTCCTGGAGAATATCGGGTTGTGTGTTGGTATAACCCAATAAAAAGTGATAAGATGCCCTCGGGGTATAAGTATTCCTTTCATTAAAGGGATTTTCAGTTGCGTTGCAGGCAGCCCAGTATTCATCATCGCAACAGCCCGCAGGGTCTCCGGGGGTGTCGTAGAGATTTATCATGGAGCCGTTGATACGCACAGATACAGTGGCATTAGGCCATGGCCAGCTTCCGGGATTTCTCCAGTCTTCAAACTGGAAGTTCATTACCGAGCCGGGCCCGGATGAGGGGGTATAGTTTTGATAAAAGGGGCTAGGAAAGTTATAAGGGGTCAGGAATAAGGAATTGTAATAATGTGTGGTGCTTGAGCCTGTCACTTGGTTTGGTGGATAATAGCCGCCTGGCTTAGCTTCCCATTCCTGTTGTTTGAGTCCGGTTCGATTGACCATAAAGTTATAGCACTGGTCGACTTCAGCGGGAAGTTGAGATGAATAATCCGGAACACTCCAAAATTGGCCCGGGTCAACGCCTGGGGTCCCCTCTTCACACGGCCAATAGATTCCTGATGTGGTATTGAGCTTAAGATAAATATACTTCCACATATCCCAGGGTTGTATATAGGTACCGTTGTAAACCCCTCCATTATAATTCCGGAAATCCCGGTAAGAGGGATCATTAAAAGAGCTGGAAAGCCCGTAAATAATCTTCTTGGTAGCAAGATGCGAGATTTTCCACTCTACCGTATTATAGCTGCCTTTTAAGTAAATGCTTTCTTCGCACAGCACCGTAAATACTGCCTTTCTGTCTCCTTCATTGGTGCCGGGAAGATTGGTAGCATAGGAAAGCCGGATAGGTACCTTCGAATAAATGATGCCGTTAAAACTCGGCTTTAACGTGGGCAATGCGCTTCTTAACTGCCCTACATTAATATCAAATGCGCTGATGGTTTGTGCAGTCCGCCAGTTGTAAAACGTTTTTGGCCAGGTGGCAAGCGCAGGATACCCTGCGCTATTTAACCACGTTTTTACGCTGTTTGCGTTTGTTTCATCAATGTATATTCCGTCTTGCTGGGCTCTTAATTTGTAGACGCTGTCAGAGCCGGCCTTATCGAATAACTGCCCTAAGTCAAAGTATTTCCTGACAACCCCTGCTTTTAATATTTCAGGGCTAAATCCAAGATTGGCAAGTTTCTGCTGGTATTTCTGAAACCCCGAAGATTGTTTTAAGATATTAAACGCCCGGATATCGCGATGTACGCTTGAGGTATCATTGGCATCGTTTCCGTAGGTAAAGTCTTCAAAGAATTCGTTATTGCGGTCCCTGGGGTCAGTAAGGATTAAATCAAAGTAATTGGTCATAGTACCGTTTACCGGGACTTGCGTTGAGGCATTTATTGCGACAAAGGTAGAGGAGGTGTTATTGTAGCAGGCGTTATTAGAACAATAGCTGCTCCCCATTTTTTTTCTGTATCTCCAGCCTGTATTATTTGTCACACAGTAATAATTGTCGACTATACAGCCTGAGTTAAACGATGCGTTGCTTCTGCACAACTCAGTTTCATAGAACTTAACCGGCTCGCCGAAGCCGCTTTGATATTTATCTTCCCATTTGTAGGTTTGGGGCAATGAGCCTGGGATTTCGATCCATTTATTGGTGTTATTGACACCTAAGGCATCCTGGTATGGTTTAAACATTACATTGGCGCCATAAAATTCGCCGATAGAATTATTATAAATGTCGAGGTCATTAGTAGAAAGGTTGGTATCAAAGTAATAGACATACACCCCGGTTGCATTGCCATAACTACCGTCTGCCTGCATGCGCCATTTTCTTGTTTCGTCACGATAGTCATACGCTATTGAGCCGTTGTATTGTTTACCGTAAAACATCAGATCTTCGCCTTGCCACAGCCAAGGAGCATTAACCATACTCTCGTTAGTTGAAAATTCCTGGCTCATATAATCACCGGTAAGCCACTCTGATTTTGGGGAGGGATTTCTGCTGCATCCCGGGCACCAGTATGCCAAAGGGCCGGGCCTGACAAATGTGTCCATAGTGGTCCAGAAATGGTCATGGCTATTAGGCCAAACCGAGTATTTGGTAGGATACGGGGCAGGTACCATGCCCTGCCTCCATCCGCTTGAGCCGTTTTGTACTTCTTGGCTGCTATACGAACCGTCATTATTTTCGTCATAATAATCATTGAAGTCTATAACCCAGGGGCTGGGATATTGATTCCGCCTTTTATATTGTATAGTCCCGGCCGCAGACATTTCAGTGAGTTGCGCGAAGCGGATGCCGGTTTGGGGAGTCGGAAAGTCATAGTAAGAAACGGGCGAAAAGGTGATATTTTGGTTCGAATGGATCCTGCCACCTTTTACCTTATAAAGGAGATTACCTCCAGAAAAGTCAAGTTTTTGGTTTGCAAATATAAAATACTGATACAGAGGCGTGGGCACATACCTATATTGGGCGTATTTAGAGTAAGAGTATTTGTAGTTGGGGTAGGTGCCGGTACGGTCCTTGTAGGCATGGATAAAGACATTGATGACCCCTCCGTCATTGGTCACATACACCCTGAACGAATGGCCTGAAAGGGAGTAGAAGTTATCGGTGATGGATGAGCCGGGCATACGCGGGGTTGAGTCGGTGGTGGTGCTTGCGAGGGTATCCCACTCATTGCCTGCCTGGGAGATTTCCCACAGCGCTGCTGCCTTGGCAGAGTCAAGCTCACGGGCTACCTGTAGCTCTGCGGTGTGCCGGGCATTCAGGGAAAGGTTAGTGCGTGCAGCCAGGAATGAGACCGATACAGAACCGAAGACCAGGACCAATAGCAGAAACGTAAAGATAAGCGAAATACCCTTTTCGTTACGCATAACCTTGAGCACGCCTTCTCCTCCTTGGTAAAAGTCCTATAAAAAGTATAGCACTGTAGGGTAGCTCTTACAATAGAAAAGAGTATTCGCGTTATGCGTATTGCGTACGGCGTAGCGCGCTCAATACTAAACGCAACACGCTGAGCGCCCAACGCATACATCATACATATAGGATTCTCTACTCTGTACTCAATACACTATACTCAATACGAAAAACATTGACTTTCCCCGCTTTTTGTATTAAATTAACACAAAGGAACGTATGAAGAGAATAAAAGGGCTGACGTTAGTCGAAGTGCTCGTGGCAATGGCAATTTTGGCCGTAGTGGCCCTGTCAATGTTTATGGTGTATCCCGCTCTTTTTGAAAACGTAACCCTCTCGTCGGAAAATATGAAGGCTTTCGAGGCTGCAAAGAGGCAGATGGAAGCACTCGTTGCCGCCAACTATACCGACCTCTACAACGTATCTTACAATACAACGCCCGTAGCGAATAATTTTACACCACAAAATTTGCTGAACAGCACAGGGGTGTATTACGTCAAGAGATTAACGTACGCCAATTTAACCGATATTCCTAATTTACTCGACCTTGAGGTAGTTGTTTCATATAAGGTAGGGGCGCGGACCATAGGGGAAGACCAAAACTTAAACTGGGTTCTTGATGCAGGGGAAGACATAGACAGTAACGGGAAAATTAATTCAACGATAAAGTTATCTACTCTAATCTTTAACCAAAACCTCTAAAAAAACCATGCATAGACAAAAAGGCTTTACCCTGGTTGAAATCGTGGTCGCAATGGCAGTGCTTTTGATTATCGTCTACCTCACCGCTTCCATAATCGGCTCTTACAGTACACCCTCCCTCTTGGTAGAAACAAAAATGTTCATCAATAGCCAGGCACGCCAGGCAATGGACAGGATTTCCTGGGAGCTTATGCAGGCAAATTCGGCCATGGTCTATGAAAACGGCACCAGTATCCGTTTTGCCGTACCGATAGAAAACGCAACCGGAGATTTTGTCCGCTCAAGCACCGGAGATCTGTTATGGGGAGACAAACAAACCGCGGGTAATTATATACGGTATACCTATTCAACTGCCAATAAGACGCTCTACCGGCAGCTCCTCGATAACGCGACGAATCCTATCACTGGCACCCAGAAGCCCATTTCTTATAATGTGACCAATTTCACTGTGTGGCGTAATTATACCTGTTGCCCGCAATACGAATTTGCCGTTGATTTTTCCGCTACGAAATATATGAACAAAACCCTTCCAGAGCCGGTCAATTATACGATCCGGTTCTCGGTAACGCCTTCGAATTAGTTCGTAGAGAGTGCAGAGTAGTAAGTAGAGAGGCAAAACAAATCTTCCGACAAATCCTCATCCTCAACCTTTCTTAACCTAAGCCTTAACCTTAGCCTATTATAATATGATTTGGTCTTCTTAAGCCTTTCCTGGGGTGTAAAAAATTTTACTTGACAAAATAATGATTATGGTATACAGTTAATGATTAGTTATACTTAATACATCTCAATACAAACAAAACAGGACAGGGACATATGCATGAAAAACTATTTTATACCAGGGAAGTGCTGAAAAGGATCGGGGTATCGCGCAATACGCTTTTCTTGTGGTTTAAGCACCGCAAAATTCCGGAAGTGCAGCGTGACCGTAACGGCCACCGTATTTTTACCAAGAAGGACATTCAGAAAATACTCTTGTATAAAAACAGGCTCATGCCGCCTCCCGAAGGATAAAGATGGTAAAGGTAAATTTACTGCCGGCTGATGCAAGTAAGAAAAAACAGATAATGTCCCCGACCTTGTTAGGGAAGGCGATGCTCTTTGTGGGGATATTGACCTTGTTTTTCTTCGCAGGAGGCATTGCGGTAAGGGTGGTGAACTTTTTCAGGGAAAAATCCATGCCGCAGATACTTTCCCAGTACCAACAGGCACAGGACCTGGCGACCAAGATCAGGAATATTAAGGCAAAGGAGAACGAGCTTAGCAGTGAGATAGAGTTTCTTACGCGTTATTTAGCCCGGGATATCCTCTGGTCAGAAACGCTGGAAGTGCTGCGCGACCTTATTCCTGAGCAGGTCTGGTTAACGCAGCTTTCTTTTGAAAAGCAGGAGGCCCCCAACGCGCCGCCCGCAAAGCTATACATGCGAGGAGCCCTTATTGCGCTGGGCAGGGAAAAACCCCTTGAATTATTAAGCATGTTTGTGAATAAGCTTAAAACAGACAACGAACTGTCCAAGAATTTCAACAGCCCTGCGTTGACCGATTCCCATAATGAGATGTATAACGGCAAAGAGATCATGGTGTTTTCACTTGAATTGCCTTTAAAGAAATAGCGCAATGGCAAAAAGCGACTTAGAGAACATAGTTCAGCAGCTGAAGGCAAGCGGCGTATTGTATTTGATAATTTCTGTCTTGGTATGCCTGGTTATATTTTATATAGTATTCCTGCCTGCGGTAAAAAAGTTTGGCGAGCTTTCGCAGCAGATAAGGGAAAAGAAGGCCAATATCGTCAAAATCAAGGCACCGGAAGATGAATATAAGCTGCTTGTGGAGGAGCTTGGCAAGACGGCGTCAAAAACAGAAACCTTACGCGAGGGGCTTTTTTGGCAGAAAGACATAAGTAAGTTTCTTGATGAGCTGACCAGGCTTGCGTCGGGCTTGGATATCGAGTTTCTTTCGTTAATGCCTGAGGCGAATCCTATGATTCCTCCGCAGGACAAGGAATATGCGGCAAAATATTCCTTTTCGCGCGTACCCATTACGGTCAAAATGAGGGCGAGCTATAATAATCTGCTTGAATTTTTACGGAAGATAGAGGAAGGAAAGAAATTTATTAAGATTGATTATTTAGGTATTACCTCAGAAGGGAATATTGTATATACACACAACATACAGGTCAAATTCAGCATATTGACCCAAGAGGCTGCAAGTGCGAACAATAAGTAAGGTAACTAAAGGTTACTTCCGTATGTTGGTTGCTGCAGGAGTGTCTTTTCTTCTGTGGCAGGTTACGGCCAGCGCCGCAAACCTTCTTGAAAACACGCGAGACCCTTTTGTTTCCATAATTGACTTAGCCAAAGAAGAGGCGCAGAGGACTACCAAGATCGACCTGCCCGGAGTTGCGTTGCGGGGGATTATTTACAGCGATGCCAAGGCAGTAGCCATAGTCAATGACGAACTGGTTATGGCGGGGGACAATTGGTCCGGCTATAAAGTAGAGGATATTCGTCCGGACAGGGTGATTTTTAATGACGGGATGAGGTCTTACGAACTGATTATGCAACAGAAGGATTTAGACGCGGAAAAAGCGCAGGAAAATGCAAAAGAAAACGTAGCTGAGGCGCCGAAAGTAGAGAACCGGCCCCAGGAAGAATGGCAATACGGCCTTCCTTCCCAAGAAAAGTATGGGCCGGGTATGTATATGCCTGAAAGGAAAGAATAAAAATGAAAAACATCAAAAAGGTCAATGTGTGGAAAATTGTATTGCTTCTGCCGCTGGCGTTGTCTATGCATCCTCCCGCGTATACACAGGCACCGCAGGGAGAAGTCAAAAATGAAGTCGTTGCCAAGGATGAAGGCGGGCAGCTGCGCGTTGATTTGGACGTAAAAGACGCAGATATACGCGACGTGGCCAGGGCCTTTGCCCGTATCAGCGGGATGAACATCATTGTCAGCGATGAAGTGAGGGCCACGGTTACATTAAGGGTCCAGAGCACTGACTGGAGAGAGGCATTGACCATGATCCTCCAGGCAAACAACCTTACGATGTACGAAGGGGAAAATTACCTTGTCATCACCACTTTTGACAGGCGGCGTCAGGTGGAAGAAAGCGGCGCCTTGCAGACAAAAGTAGTTACCTTCAATTTTGTCGATGTAAACGAGATGAAAAAGAGCCTTGAATCTATGCTGACGGCAAGGGGCAAGATAGAGATTGACGCACGCACCAACAGCCTCGTGATTACGGATATACCCGACAGGATTGCCAAGGTCGAACAAGTAGCCAAGGCACTGGATACAAAGACTCCCCAGGTGATGATAGAGACGATGATGCTGACGGTAAAACTTACCGATGATGACCAGCTGGGCGTCGAATGGACCCTTACGGAGAAAGATGAGAGCACCCGGGCAATCAACCAGGCACTTTCTCTTGGTTCGGGCACAAGGACCGGATACCTTAAATACGGCAAAACGCTTTTCCCGTGGTCGTATTTTACCGGCCTCATCGACTTCTGGGTGCGTAACCAAAAGGCGGATATTTTGGCAAATCCGCGGGTATTGACCTTGGATAATATGCCTGCGACCATAGACTTGACCGAACAGGTTGCATACACGGAGACTACGCAAAGTACCGAGAGCACCTCTGTGCTGCAGTCCACGCAATTTAAGGATGTGCCGGTAAAACTTGTGGTCAAGCCGCACATCACCAAAGATGATTATGTGTTTATGAATATAGTTACGGAACAGAGCTTCCGCAGCGGCACCTCTGGGGGCCAGCCTATCATAGACAAACGCAGCGCCTCGACCAATTTAATGGTAAAAGACGGAGAGACCATCGTGATAGGCGGCTTAAGGAAGAAGGAAAAAACCAGCACAATTGACAAATTTCCCTTCTTAGGCGACATCCCCTTTGTAGGGTTCCTTTTTAGAAAGACCGTGATTAACACGGTGAATACCGAATTGATTATTTTTGTAACGCCGCATGTAATCAAAGATACAAAAATGAGCCCAATTGAAACAAAATACCTGGAGGAATTTAATAAAATCACCGCAGGAAAGACCCAGGAGGCATTCAAGAATGCTAATCCGTTCCCTTTAAGGGCCCCTGTGGCGAAAACTTCGCAATAAAAGTAAGGTAAAAGGAGAAGAAAATGTATATTCTACAAAAACGCATAATCGGATTGTATTGCGCAGTGCTTACCTTAAGTGTTTTGCAGGCGGCGTACGCAGAAAGCAAAGAGGCGGTTAAAAAGAAAGAGACCGCGCACAAAGAACAAGTGGCTAACCTTAAGCGCGACAATGAGGCATTGTCAAAAAAAGTAAAAGAGCTTGAGGCGTCGGTCCTTAAAAACAAAACCAGTGTTTCCAAAGAAGCCCAAGGTCAGCTGGAGCAGCTGAAGAAGGAAAACGCCTCTTTGTCTAAGGACTTGGCTGCAAAAACCAAGGCGCTCAACGATTTGGACAAGCAGCTGGCTATTTGTAAAGGTTCAGTCAATGCCCTGGGGAAAGAGAAGGTCAGTATGCAGACAAAATTCGACCAGGATTCGAATAAGGCAAAGGCGCAGTCAACGACGCTGGCGCAAGAAAAGGCTGCTTTAAATTCAAAGCTACAGGATGCAATGAAGGAAAAGGACGGCCTTAAGGCCCAGGTGGCTACCCTTAAGAATACGGTAGGGCTTTTGCAGAAAGAAAAAGCTATGCTTGAGACTATGATGGCAGCCCAACCCCAGACGTTGCGCTTTTCCCAACCGAGGGCTGAAGTAGCCAAGTCTTTAAAAAACGAAGTGCATTTAAATCTTGGGTATGCGTATGCGCTTAAAGGGAATACTGAAAAGGCGATCCAGGAGTACCGCACGGCGTTACATTTCGACCCTCAGAATAGGGATGTCCATTATAATCTCGGCTATCTTTATGCCAAACAAAATCGTTTTCAGGAAGCCGTTGAAGAATACAAAAAGGCCCTGAGCGGCTCGGCAAAAGACAAAGAGGTGTATTATAACCTGGCCATTCTCTATGCCGTAAATCTTAAAGAATCGAAACTTGCGCAGATGTATTACAGTAAATTCTTGGAATATTCTTCTGATACGTCAACTCCGGAATAACGTATTCCCCGAGTGGGTATAATATGGAATCAGCCGATTTTTTAAAAGATTTTTTTGTTACGCCTTCCATAGGCTTGGATATCGGCAGCTTTAGCGTAAAGCTTGCCCTCATCCGCAAAACGACCCTAAAGAAAGAAACGTTTCTTAGCGTAGCGACGGCTCCCATCAAAAATGCCCCTTCAAAAGAAGGTATTATCGAGGCGATAAAAGAGGTATTCAGCCAGGTTAAAACCGATTGCCGCAAGATTAACCTCTCCGTGTGCGGCCCCAACGTGATTATGCGCTACATAATCCTTCCGCATATGAAGGAAAAAGACCTCTATAAATCGCTTGAATTTGAACTTGAAAAATACATTCCTTATAAGAAAGAAGAGGTAATGACCGATTACCGCATTTTGGCAAAACTCGCCAATAATAAAATCCTTGTGCTGTTGGTTGCGGTCGAGCGCGGGTTCATCCAGGAGAGGATTGAGCTGGTCAAGGAGCTTGGGCTTGAGCCGCAGCTTATTAATGTCGATTCCCTTGCGTTGGTTGAGGCATTTAAGGCGACCAATCCTTCTTTTAAAGGCGTTGCCGCTATTCTTGATATCGGTTACAAGATAAGCAAGCTGGTAGTGTTGGATAACGACGTGCCTTATTTTTCGCGCGATATCGAAACCGGAGAATATGAGATTGTGCAGACTATTTCCGAAAAATTCAACCTGCCTTTTGAAAAGGCCAAGGCGCTTGCGTATGAGCCGCAGGAAAAGAGGGAACAGGTTGCTGAATCAGTGAATTTGGTCTTGAGCAATATCCTGGAAGAAATAAACCTCTCTTTTGAATACTGCGAGAGGAACCTGGAGAAAAAAGTGGAGTATATGTTTTTAAGCGGCGGCGGATGCAGGATTTCGGTGTTGCTGGATTCCTTCAATCATATGCCGGGGCTGCGCCTTGATTTTCTTGACCCTACCCGCGGCTTTAAATTAGCACCCACCCTTACCGAAGAAGGCATAAAAGCGCATGCCCCGCTTTTGGGTGTCGCAATCGGCCTGGCGCTTAGTTAACCATGGATTTCGAAAAAGAGAAAAGAAAATTTTCCAGGGTCAGCGAATACGACGAGATTTCCTATAGCATTATTCCGCATCCGAAAAGCAAGAATAAACTCACCCTTGACTTAAGCGCAGGAGGCATCCGTTTTATTGCCGATGAGTTCATACCTCTCAATTCTCTGCTGAGGCTTGAGATAAGGCTGTTGCATTGTTCAAAGGTCATCAACGCGATTGCCAAGGTGGTCCGCGTTAAATCGCTCTTTGGCGATGAGCGTTTTGAAATCGGGGTTGAGTTTGTGGATATCAAGAAAGAAGACTTAGTGCTTTTTAAATCGCTGTATCAGGCGCCTCCGCAAGAGTCCGGTCAATAATCTCTGCGTGCAGCAAGACAGGATAGCTGCGTGTTGTTAGGGTGATATGATGGAAAGAAATGCATTACAATTAGTAAGTCTTTTAAAAGAAAAATACATTAACCTGATCCTTAAGGGGCACAATAAAAAGAAGCTGCTTGAAGAATTGGTTAGTTTTGTTGCTCAATCGGGGAAAATAAAGGACAAAAAGGCCATACTGCGGGAAATTGTCAAAAGGGAAAAACTAGGCTCTACCGGGATCGGGTATGGGGTTGCTATTCCCCATGCGAAGGCGCAAAAAGCACACGGATTTGTCCTGGTGCTGGGCAGGCACGATGAAGGCATAGATTTTGGCGCATTGGACGGCGCAAAGACGCATCTCTTTTTTATGCTTGTTTCTCCGAAGGAGGAGGTCGGGAATCACTTAAAGATTTTGGCAGAAATCTCCCGGCTGGTAAAGGATAAATTTATAGTAGAGCGCCTTAAGAAGGCGAGGGACAAGAAAGAAATACTGAGAATAATTTCCGCGTACCAGAGTTAACTATAAAAATCCCCCGTACATTTTTCACAGAGATAAAAATTAGGCCTTTTACTTAACGTGATGCTATGAAAACGATAAAGTTCCTCCTGGTATCTGCGGTTGCGATTGCCTGTTTCCTGCCTTCCAGGTGCGTAAGCGCCCAAGAGGCACAATCCCCGAAGCCGAAAGCCATATTTTTTTATTCGCATACATGCCATGCCTGCGTGAAAATCCTACATGACTATATGCCCTCCTTTGAGAAGCAATTCGCCGATAAAATCGAAATAGTGTATAAGGATATCGCAGATATTGAGAACTATAAGCTGCTTATTCATATGCAGGCAGAGTACGGCGGGGGAGAGAAATTAGAAGTGCCCATGGTTTTCTTTGAAGGGACGGTTTTAACCGGCATAAAAGAGATCCAAGAGAAGCTAGAGCCACTTGCCAGGCATTATGCGCAGGTGCCCTATCGCGGCAGCGTGCTTTCAAGGACGAAAGTCGATCTTGTATCAAGGTTTCTGGCATTCAGCCCCCTGGCGTTAATAAGCGCAGGGCTTATTGATGGGATTAACCCGTGCGCGTTTACGGTAATCGTCTTTTTTATTTCTTTTTTAGGCCTTCAAGGGTACAGAAAACGTGAGTTGATTATTATCGGATTAAGCTTTATCTGCAGCGTGTTTCTTACCTATTTATTGATTGGCCTTGGGCTATTTGGTTTCCTCTACCAGCTCAAAGGGTTTTGGCGTATTACGCGTATCGCAAACTACGGCATTGGGTTGTTGAGTATCGGGCTGGGCATAGCAGCGCTTGCTGACTTTTTTACGTTTAAACGCACTGCTTCAAGCGAAGGGCTCTTGCTGCAGTTGCCTAAGCCGATAAAAAACCGGATTAACAGGATAATCGGCCTTCATTACAGGGGCCGCGCAGACCAGGCCGCCCAAAAGCATGTGTTGCTCATCATCCTCACCGCTTTTGTAACCGGCTTTCTGGTATCGCTTCTTGAGGCGGTGTGTACGGGGCAGGTATATTTACCCACGATCACCTTCGTATTGAGGACAACTGCCCTTAAGGCCAGGGCGTTCTTCTACCTTATACTGTACAACCTTATGTTTATTATCCCGCTTCTTGCCGTCTTTATTCTCGCACTCCTGGGGATTACTTCCAATCAATTCTCCTTATTCTTAAAAAGAAACTTGCTCGCGATTAAAATACTCATGGCAATTCTATTTTTTAGCCTCGGGGTCATAATCCTGTTGCTTGCGTAAGATGAATAACGCCCTGCGTGGTATTTCAGGAATACTTCTCTTGCTTTTTACTGCCGGATGCACGCTCGCAACCCGGCAAGGGATTACTCAGGCGACGGCCGGGATTGCGCTTGACCCTTTCTTCTGGGATTTCGGAAAAGTAAAGAAAGGAAACACGGTGACGCACACGTTTATTCTAAAGAACAATACCCCTAAGAACTTATCCATCAAGGCCCTCAATTCTTCTTGTGGCTGCGCGGTGACTAAGATAGGAGATAAGAATATTTTGCCGGGCGAAAGCACCCCTCTTGAGGTTGCGTTTGACAGTCGGGATTATTCCGGAGTTGTCCAACAGTATATTTACGTCCATACGGACGACCTTGACAATCCCATTTTGCGTTTTATAATTAAAGCGGATGTTTCGTAGTAGCGCAGAGTGTGATATGGGTTGTGCGCGCGGCGTACAGCGTCATGCGTACGGAGTACGGCGCTCAACGCTGAACGCATCATGCATAACTCATATAGCACTCTGTGCTCTATACTCTGTACTCAATACTCTGTACCCAGAACCGTTTCTTTGTACTAAGTAAACTACGGGAGGTAAGGAATGTTTTTTCTTCAACTCAGGATGTGGTTATTGCTAAGTATATTATTCGGGATTATCTACATGGTCGTGGTGATGATTGGTGCCTCGATGGGGGTTTCCAACTTTTATTTCTATCTTATTTTCTCGTTTGTATTGCTATTCATCCAGTATATGGTCGGCCCAAAATTAGTTGAATGGCAGATGAAAGTCAGGTATGTGAAAAGGCAGGAATACCCTCAGTTATTCAGTATTATTGAAGGGCTGGCACAGAACGCAAAGGTGCCCATGCCAAAAATAGGCATTGCCGATACGGATTTGCCCAACGCCTTTGCCTTTGGCAGGTCCCTTAAAGACGGACGCGTCTGCGTGACGCGCGGTATCTTAAGGCTTCTTAACGAAGAAGAATTAAAAGCGGTGTTAGGCCATGAGATAAGCCATTTGAAGAACCGCGATGTACTCACTATTACCCTATTGTCGGTTGTTCCATTGATTATGTATAGGATAGCCTGGCATTTTATGTTTTTTGGGCGCAGGAGAGACTCACGCGATGGCGCTAATACCGTGCTTATCGGGCTCGCCGCATTTGTTTTTTATTTCATTACCAACCTTTTGGTGCTGTACGCTTCTCGCATACGGGAATATTTCGCAGACAGGGGTTCGGTTATGCTGGGGAATCGCCCCTCAAGCCTCGCTTCGAGCCTTTACAAACTCGTCTATGGTTGTGCGCGTATGGGCAGGGAAGAGATCAAAGATGTAGAAGGCTTGAAAGCTTTTTTTGCGAATGACCCCTCTTTGGCCTTGCATGAAATCAGGGAATTAAAGCAGTTTGATTTGGATAAAAGCGGCTCAATCGAGCAGGCAGAATTGTCGGCACTCACGAATAAGCGGGTTGCCTTGGGTTTTGCCGACAAGATGCTTGAGCTGCTGAGTACGCACCCTAATATGCTTAAGCGCATAAAGCAGCTTTCTAAATACGATCCCATTATATAAAACGTTTTCTGGCATAGCAGTTGTTTTGTTTGCGCTCAGTCTTACCCGATACGGATAATTCCCTTCCTTTGTTGCCGTTTCCCTAGAAAACGTTTTCAATTTGTCATCTTAAACTATTGATTTCAGGGTCACCATGCGTATATACTTATTATTAGGAATGGTACGAAAAATTGTTTTATCGAAAAGGTAAACCACAAGAAATTGTGGGGCGCAAAGCTACGGGTCTAACGATAGCACACTATTATTGACCGCCGGGCTGCCGAAAAAAACTATCTATGATTGCCGGGCTGCCGAAATGAACAAAGAAAGCAGTTCGGTTTTTTATTTTTACGGGGTGAGTAATGAAGGTGCTTAAACACAAGGAGTGCGTAAGCAAGATTATCGAAAAAATTGATAAGAACATAGGCCTTATAGACCAGATTGAAAGCCTGCTGAAGCGGCTTGCCAGATTTTCTCCTCTGGCGGCACATTCCCGGGAAGAAGCTATGCGGGCGGGTTGTTGCGGTGAAATTTCAAAGATGAATCGTTCTTTGCGGCGCCAAATGCTGTCTCTTAAAATAATAATCGGTTCCCTAAAAGGATTGAGCAGTTCGCTTCAGAGGAAATACCGCCAGAAGGTAAGGAAACTTATAACACTGCAGCGCCAGGCCAAGGGGATCTTCAAGATAAATCTTTTGTTAAGCTCAAGCGCGGAATCCAAAAAGGTCTATTCATTGATTGCCAGGTGCGCGCGCGAACTTCTGCATTCCGATATCTGCGTAGTAAGAATTATCCTCGACCATATCCATACGTTCGTCCTTAGTTCGGGCGTACCGTTACGTGAAGGCCTTAAAAATAAAATGCCGCTTTTAAAACAAGGAAAAGGCCTGGCGAGAATGGTCCTTAGCATAAAAAAGCCGGTTGCTATTTATGATATGTATAATGATAAGAGGGCCATTGCAAAGGAAGCGATACAGAAAGCCGGCATGGCCTCGATGCTTTGCGTGCCTGTTGCGTTTCGACAAAAACCCTTAGGTATTATCTCCGTCTACACGAAGCACAAAAGGAAGTTCTCCGGGGAAGACAAGGAATCGCTGAATACGCTTGCATCGCAACTTGCAATTGCAATCCAAGGCTCGAGGCATTATCAAGACATTCACATGAGTTATTTTAACGCCATTCATGCGCTGGTCCTTGCGCTTGAGGCACGGGACCCTTACGCCAGAGGGCATACCGAACGGGTAACCAGGTATGCCCTTGCAATTGCCAGGGTATTGCGTTTTTCTTCCGCAGAAACCGAAATATTGCGCTATGCCGGAGAATTGCACGATATAGGTAAGATTAGCATACCGGATTTTATCTTGAATAAACCGGGAAAGCTTAGTCCTGCCGAAAGGGCCATTATACAGCTTCATCCGGTCAAGGGCGCGGAGGTGCTTGAGCCACTTGAATTTTTAAAGACCGCGATACCTATTGTTCGGCATCATCACGAAAGGTATGACGGCAAAGGGTATCCTGACGGGTTAGAGAGGGAGGATATCCCTTTGATGGCCAGGATTCTGGCGTGTGCCGATTCCTTTGATGCGATGATTTCAGACCGTCCTTATCGTCCTAGGAGCCTGACGGTGGATGAGGCACTTAAGGAGATACGCGATAATGCCGGCTCGCAATTTGACCCGCACATCGCCCGCCTCTTTATTAAGATGATGCGGCAGAAATCCACCCCCCAGTATTCTTCGTTGTAATTCGTCAATCATCGGTATCTATAAAAGGCTAAGGTTAAGGCCGAGGCTTAGGCCAAGTAAATCCTAAGCAATAAATCCTAAATTCTAAACAAGCCCTAAATCATAAATTCCAAATACCAAACATCAAATAAGCTCCAAATCCCAATACCAAAATCTCATTTCAGGGTCTATGGTCGATGGTCTATGCCTGCCTGCCGGCAGGGGAGGGACTATTGACTATCGACCCATTTTGATTTGTCTTTTAGAATTTGTCATTGGACCTTTGGGCATTGGGATTTGTTTAGGATTTAGGAATTAGAATTTAGAGTTTGTCGAATAGTTTGTTTTACTCAATACCCTATACACTATACTCACTACTAAAGCATTGACAAACCTGCTGTAAGAGTGTATACTTGTGAAACAATTAACAATCTATACCGATACGATGGAACGTACTACCTATATACCGCAGGAAACAGCCCGGCGCCTCAGTCTTTATTTACGGATGTTAAGAAGGTTGCGGCAGGAGAAGGTACGCATCGTGTCTTCTGATCAAATCAGAAGATTTTTGAATGTTTCTTCAGTGCAGTTTAGAAAAGACCTTTCCTATTTCGGAGAATTCGGGAAAAGGGGGGTGGGTTACGACGTAGAATTACTGGCTAAGGAAATTGGGAAGATACTCGGCACAGATATATTGCACGAAATAATCCTGGTTGGCGTGGGCCGCTTGGGCTCGGCGTTACTTGAGTATCCAGGATTCCTTGAATTCAACCTTAAGATTTCTGCAGCCTTCGATAGCAATACGCGCAAAGTCGGGAAAGTCTGCGGCGGCGTGAGGATACAGCACATGCGTCAGCTGCGGCAGGTTATTAGAAAAAGGAATTTAAGGATCGCGATTCTTTCCGTCCCGGTTGAATTTGCGCAAGAGGTAGCAGAAGAGTTAGTGGACTGCGGGATAAAAGCAATATTGAATTTTGCTCCCGTGAATCTGGTACCCGCAAGGGACGTATTCGTCTCCAACGCAGATATGGCATCTGAGTTAGAGAGCCTTGTGTATAAGTTGAAACAGAAAAAATAATAATTATTCCTTGACAAAAAAACGGAGTATAGTAATATAGACAATGAAATTTTTTATTTTTTAGGGCTGTTTTGTGATATTTTTCACAAACCCCCCCTATTCATTCCTCCTTACTGATTACAATAGTTCAATGGAAACTTATTTTTTAAAGCACCAGGACATACTTACTTTCTACTCTCGTATCGACGAAGAGTTCCAGCTTTACGTGCCGATAAAGGTAGAGGCGAAGCCGCGATTACTTTGCGAGCACGGATTATTACTGCCCTCCGAGGATTATCTCCTGGCGCCTTTTTCCCGCATCCAGGAAAAATCAGATATCGCCTATAACGAATACCGCTGCGTTGAACCGACGCGCACCCTTTTTGTATACCCCAAGGAAAATGTAAGCGGGGATACGCCGGATCCGAAAAAGCAAGGGCCGTCTAAGCCGCTGGCAATCAGCGGCGTAAAGAACTGCGACCTTTTTTCCCTGAAGGTCCAGGATTTTGTGTTTCTTGGAGGGGATGAGGTCGACCCTTTTTACCAGGCAAGAAGGGAAAGCGCTCTTATCATTGCGGGAGATTGCCCCGCCTTTAAAGAGGCTTGTTTCTGCAGGGCATTTGCCATTGACCCGTATTCGCAGGAAGGCTTCGATTTTAACCTTTCCGCGCTTAACGACGGGTATCTTCTTGATGTTGCGACCGAGAAAGCGCATGGGATCGCCGATTCCCTGAAAAATATTTTATCATTGGCTACGCGTGGACAGCTTGCGGGGAGGGCCCAGAAAAGAGAGGCATTGGTAAAGAAACTCGATGCGCACCTGGTATTGCATAAAATCCCCGGTAAAGGGTCCCTGAAAGATATCGTAGTTTCGGGATACAATTCAACCGTATGGCAGGAGCAGATGCGCACGTGCGTCGAGTGCGGAGGCTGCGTGTTTATCTGCGATACCTGTCATTGCTTTCTTTTGGCCGACACGCTTTCAAAGGAGGGGCCGCAGAGGTTGCGCATCTGGGATGGCTGCCTCTACAAGAATTTTACCAGGGTTGCCGGCGGAGCTAATCCGTTAAAAATGCGCTATATGAGGCTGCGCAACCGCTACCTTAAGAAATTCGATTTTTTTATCGATACTATGGGAACGCAGGCCTGCTGCGGATGCGGCAGGTGCATAGAGGTTTGCCCCGGTAAGATCGATATTCGATATATCCTCAAGAGACTCTATGAAGAAAAACATCTATCAGCCCATTGAGGCGGTCATCGAAGACGTACGCCAGGAGACAGCGTCGATAAAGACGTTTGCGCTCAGGCCAAAATCTTTGTTTTCGTTTTGTACCGGCCAGTTTATAGAATTGAATATCCCCGGCGTAGGAGAAGCTCCATTTACGCCTTCGTCGGACCCAGGGGTAAAAGACAGGCTGGAAGTGACTATTATGAACGTTGGAAACATGACATCTAGGCTGCATGCAATGCATAGCGGCGAAACAGTGGCACTGCGCGGCCCGTACGGGAAGGGGTATCCTTTAGAGAGCTTTAAAGGCAAAGATATTCTTATTGTCGGCGGCGGGGTAGGCTTGGCTCCTTTACGTTCTTTGCTTTTTAGCCTTTTCGGTGAAATCGATCATTACAACAAGATAGTGTTAAGGTACGGTGCCAGGACGAGTGCCGATATGGTCTATAAAGACCTTCTGCCGGAATGGGCTAAGAAGAAAAAAGTAGACGTGATGACGACAGTTGATATCGGCGACCCGCAATGGAAGGGCAATGTGGGGCTGGTGACCACTATCCTAAAAGACCTCCCCGTTGAATTGCATAGAGCGGTTGCCGTGGTGTGCGGCCCGCCTATTATGATGAAGTTTGTCAATCTGAAATTACTTGACCTTGGTTTTACGCACGAGAATATTTATTTGTCGATGGAAAAAAATATGTCGTGCGGCCTGGGGAAATGCGGCCATTGCAGGCTTGGCAGGTACTATGTATGCAAGGACGGCCCCGTATTTACCTACGAGCAGCTAAAAGATCTGCATGATATCTGGGATTAGATGAAGAGACTATTTATTGACTTGGAGATATGTAATCGGTGCCAGGAGTGTATTGCCCGTTGTGATTATTTTTACCATCCCCAGAACAACGGCGTAACTGCACTTCGGGAATATGCGACGTTTGCCACTATCTGCCGGCATTGCGAACAGGCCCCTTGTGTGAATTCCTGCTATCATAATGCCCTTGAGCGCGTGGCTGACGGGCATATCAAAAGATATAAAATGCGTTGTACGAGCTGTAAGACATGCTCTATCGCCTGTCCCTTTGGAATTATTTTTCACGATTTTATCCCCTACCTCGATTCTAAATGCGACTATTGCGTAGGTAGTACAGAAGGGCGCGCGGAGTGTGTTGTTACCTGCCCAAAGAACGCAATAGAAATTAAAGAGGTACAAGAGGACCTGGAAAAAAATATCTTTCTTATCGGAGAACATCTTGCGGTCCATACCCTGAAATGGTCGCGCGACGATGTGCAGCTTAAAAAGAAGTAATGACAATGGACACATTATTTAGTTATCTGGTATTTCCCGGTTTTCTATTCAGCGCCTCTGCAGGATTGCTGGCGGGTTGGGTTGACCGCAAGCTTACTGCCCGGATACAGTATAGGGTAGGTCCTCCTTGGTATCAAAACTTCGTCGATATCCTTAAATTGTGCTATAAGGAAACCATTATTCCCTATGCGGGGGCAAGGGTAGCTTTTTTATTATCGCCAATTGCGGGCTTCTTAAGCATGATATTGGTTGCTTCTATTTTGGGACGGGCTATACAGTCTCCCCTGGAGAGTTTTGCCGGCGACCTGATCGTGATTATCTATCTTTTGATTATTCCCGCACTGGCGTTGATAATCGGCGCTTCTTCTTCAAAAAATCCTTTCGCGTCTATAGGCGCCTCAAGAGAAATGAAGCTTATTTTGGGGTATGAACTTCCGTTCGTTCTGGCGATGGTGGTAGTAGTCATTAGATCGCATGGCGCATTGAACCTAGGCGGAATTATCAATGGCCAGATAGCCTTTGGGCCGCATATCGCCTCTTTTTCCGGCGCGCTTGCATTTGTCGTCGCGCTCCTGTGTGCGCAGGCAAAGTTATGCCTTGTCCCCTTTGACATGTCCGAAGCGGAACAGGAAATAATGGCGGGTGCGCTGGTCGAATATTCAGGGTTTCCGCTTGCAGTCATAAAATTGACCAAAGCCCTTTTATTGTATGCGCTTCCGGTGTTGCTTATTAGTCTATTCTGGGTCAATAACTTGAATCTGCCGTCGCTTATACTGAAATATTTCCTTATCCTCCTGGTCATAGTTCTTATCAAGAATACAAATCCGAGGCTCAGGATTGACCAGGCATTGCGGTTCTTTTGGGGACCGGTAAGCGTTCTGGCAATACTTGCGGTAGCAATGGCATTGGTAGGTTTATAATAAATGACTTTTGTGTTACTTAACTCAATACGCAATACGCAATACGCAATACGAAAGCGAATGGTTTCTTAATGAGTATAAAAACCAATATTTTGACGAAATCTATATGGGCCTACCATGCGGCTGCTTCGCCGTGCAACAACTGCGACATAGAGATACTCGACATCTTTACTCCTCGTCATGATGTCGAGAGGTTTGGCATAGTGCTGGTAGGCAGTGTGAGGCATGCCGACGTGCTTGTAGTGACCGGGGTCCCGAATTTTAAAACCAAAGAAAGGCTCAAGAAGCTTTATGCGCAGGCTGCTCGCCCGTGCTTTGTGGTTGCAATCGGTGGGTGTGCGTGTGGAAGGATAATGTTCAGGGATTCATATAACAGCCCCTGCGCGGTGGATGAGGTCATACCGGTGGATGTCTATATTCCCGGTTGCCCTCCTAAGCCGGAAGCCATTATCGCCGGCATTGTCAAGCTGATCGATAAAATAAAAGGAAAAAAATAATGATTACGGAGC
Organism: Candidatus Omnitrophota bacterium; assembly: GCA_040754255.1. Taxonomy (GTDB): domain Bacteria; phylum Omnitrophota; class Gorgyraeia; order Gygaellales; family Profunditerraquicolaceae; genus SURF-25. The sequence continues at coordinate 38,652 of JBFMDA010000008.1, forward strand.
AAATCAAAACACGCCTGAAGGAGCAGATATTGGATTGGTTTGAGCATAGTCCAAAAAGGATTTATGTTTCTGTAGCGCCCAAGGATATCAGGCTTATTGCCGATTATCTTTTTAAAGATTTGGGCTTTAGGTTTGCTACTGCCTCGGGACTGGATACGCCTTCGGGCTTTGAGATTCTGTATCATTTTAGTTTTGACAAGGAAGGGGTAGTGGTATCCTTAAGGGTGCTGCTGAAAGATAAAAATAATCCTCAAATAGATTCATTGGCAACGCTTTTTCCTGCCGCAGAGTGGATCGAACGTGAAATGTGGGAGATGCTGGGAATTAATTTTGCCGGACACCCCAACTTAACACGGCTGCTACTGGCTGAAGAATGGCCCGAAGGCAAGTACCCCTTACGACACGAACATAGCGAAGAAGAGGGACACGACCATACGCATTAAGAGTAAGGAGGAACCTTTAAATCAATGAGCCACAAAGTCGTAATACCGATAGGACCTTATCACCCCCTGCAGGAAGAGCCTGAATTTTTCCGTCTGTATGTAGAAGGGGAGAAGGTGGTTGATATTGATATAGTAATAGGATATATGCACCGCGGGATAGAAGAGCTTTCGGAGCACAAGCATTATGACCAGGTTGCGTTTTTGGTGGAGCGTATCTGCGGCATTTGTTCAACCAGCCATCCCTTTGCATATGTGAATGCAGTTGAGGACCTTGGCAAGATTCAGGTACCCGAACGGGCACTCTACATCCGGACTATTATCGCAGAGCTTGAGCGGGTACATAGCCATCTTTTATGGTTAGGCCTTGCCGGCCATTTCATCGGTTATAATACGGTATGGATGTGGGCATGGCGGTACCGTGAGCCGGTACTGGATCTTTTTGAAATGATTTCCGGCAACCGTAATCATTACGGAATGATGAAAGTCGGAGGGGTCAGGCGCGATATTAGGGACGAGGATATACCTATAATAAGAAAAACCCTCGATGAATTAACCTCTGCGACTGAGATGTTTAAGGGGGCGGTTATGGATGACCCGGTCATTCAGTGGCGCCTAAAAGGAGTCGGTATCCTTACCAAACAGCAGGCCCTGGAGTGGTCTGCGGTCGGCCCTACGGCGAGGGCTTCAGGTATCAATATCGACGTACGCAGGGACGATCCTTACGGTGCGTATGACCGCGTAAAATGGAATGTGATTATCCAGAAAGAAGGCGACATCTTTGCGAAAACGGTAGTCAGGATATTGGAATTATTCGAGTCAATCAACATCATCAGGCAATGCCTTAACGCAATGCCTAAAGGTCCTATCGATGCGGATGTACAGGAGATACCGCCCGGCGAAGGGGTAGGCAGAGTAGAGGCCCCGCGTGGCGAATGTTTTCACTATGTGCGTTCGGACGGGACCAACCGCCCGGTGAGGCATAAGATCCGCGCACCCAGCTATATGAATGTGGCGACCAACAAGGTGGCAGCGCCAGGGGGGACTATTTCTGATGCGGCGCTCACCCTGGCGGCAGTCGATCCCTGCTATTGCTGTACCGAGAGGACGGCGGTAATCGAGCGGCTTTCGGAGAAGAAAATTATGAATGGGTGGGATCTGATTGAAAAGTCCCGTCAGAAAACCAAACATTTCTTAATTACCAGAGGTAGGTAACTATGCGACAATTAGCCGAAATCAAAAAAGAAATCGCAGGGATGGCCGGGCTGGTTTTAGAAATGTGGCAGATGACATACCGTTCTTTTATGGACCATGACCTTGAGTTGCTTGGCGGGGTCCTTGAAAAGGAAAATAGCTTAAATGACCTGGAGAAACGCCTGACGCAAGGCCTTGTAGAGCTAGGCCGTGCTTCCGGTAAAAAAGAAGAAAAGCACGCAATTACTATTTATGCCGACGTGGTAGGTGATTTAGAACTCATTGGCGATTATTGCAAGGATGTCCTTGAAAGGGTTCAGATCAAGATCGAAGAGAAATTGCTCTTTAGCGATGACGCGGTAAAGGAATACTCCGAGTTATACCGTAAGACCGAACATGCGCTTATAGAAGTAGTGAATGCGCTTGCCCAAGACAATCTTGCGTTGATAAAGTCCGTGCTGAAGAATGAAGAACATATAGATTCTCTCGTAGATGAATACCGCAGGAGGCATACTCAGAGGCTCCTTGATGGCGTCTGCAGCCCGCTTGCCTGTAACATGTTCTTAAATATGCTGGATTTCTCGGCGGCAGTATATTACCATACCAAGAAAATTGCCAGGAATCTTTCGAAGGTAAAATTATGAATTCAGTACTGCTTACCATAGTCGTACCTTTATTGGGGGCCGTTCTCATTCCGTTCCTTCCGAAAAGGTTTAAGCCGGTTATCTCTGCCTCTATCTTAGGCATTACTTTTTTAATCTCGGTTACCGCGTTGCCGGTTGTTGCCAAATACGGGGAAATATTCCTCCAGAAGAAAGTCAATGAATGGTTCAATATTACATTTGTCATTGATGGCTTAAGCGCGGTTATGGCGATGATATCTTCATTCGTCGCGTTTTTGATCGCGCTTTACTCTCTTGAGTATATGAAACACTATGAAGAAAGGGGAATTTTCTACTTCTGGATGGTTTTGTTTGTCGGGGCGATGATGGGGTTGCTATTTTCAGCCAATCTGCTGTTACTCTACTGTTTTTGGGAAATTACCGCAGTCTGTTCCTGGAAACTGATCGGTTTCTATCGGCAGGAAAAAGACCTCAAGGCTGCAGACAGGGCATTTCTGGTCACTTTTTTCGGTGCGTCTTTATTACTCGCGGGCATAGTAATGGTATTCTTCAGCTACGGCAGCCTCGATTTGTATTTTCTAAAAGGGAAGACCCTGCCGATGATTACTTCATTCCTGCTGTTGGCTGGGATAATCTCTAAGTCTGCACAATTGCCTCTTCAGACATGGCTTCCCGATGCGGGAGTTGCGCCTACTCCGGTAACCGCGCTCTTGCACGCCGCTGTGTTAGTCAAGATCGGGGTGTATGTATTCGCCCGCCTGTTCGGACAGACATTCCTGGCGCATCCTGCATTTTTCTCTGCGGTAATCACCTTAAGCGTTGCGACTATCATAGTCGGCGCCGCCTCGGCTTTGGTTGAGAATAATCTCAAACGGATTCTTGCCTATTCTACCATAAGCCAGTTAGGGTATATATTGTTGGCATTGGCCCTCAATACTAAATTTATGCTGGTGGTTGCGCTTTTATATATCCTTGCGCACAGCCTTGGTAAGGCCGGTCTTTTTTTATGCGCAGGGATTATCGAGCAGAAGACCCATACCAAGAATATAAGCGAATTAGGGGGGCTCTATAAGACCATGCCGCTTACTGCTGCTGCGTACCTTATGTGCGCTTTTTCGATTATCGGGCTTCCTCCATTCTTGGGTTTTTGGCCTAAATTCTTGACTGTCTTATTCACGGTGAGGGAAGGGTATGTGGTTTTCGGTATTCTTGCGCTTGTGGGCGCATTGGCAACTCTGCTGTATTTGGTACGACTGTTTAATTTTATTTTCCTCGGGGAAATGAAAATAAAGGCAGAAGAAGGGAAGCGTTCGGTCATGGTGCTTGTCGTGATGGTGCTTGGCATTGCGTCGCTTCTTTTGGGATTAGTAGTCAAACTCCCCCTTGGTTTCATTGCACGACTTATACAATGAGCGTATTGCTATTCTATAGTTATGAAGTCCTCGTAGTGGCTGGCCTTCTGCTGCTTGCAGTCGGCAGCGAGAGTATAAAGAAATGGCTCGCCCTCACGGTGCTTTTGGCAAGCCTGATAGCTGCACTATTTTTCTCCGGCGCCTCATTGGACTCAAGTGTCACAGTTGCTATTACAGGAGGTTTTGGATTAACGTTCGGTTTGACTATACTCTCCAGGCTTATTTTTGTATTAATAAATGTAGTTGGAACGCTCATCTGTCTTTATGCGGGTAAAGACAGGCAGGAAAAAGGGTTTTATTTTTCTTATCTCCTTTGGCTTATCGCTTTTTCTAACCTCGCGGTCGTATCAAAAGATTTTGTTTCTTTCATTTTTTCCTGGGGCGCTACGTTGGTATTGTTATATCTTTTCCTGGGCCTCGGCTCTTTTCGCAGTGCCGCAAAGGCGTTTACTATAGTAGGTATGGCTGATTTTTCGCTCATGCTGGGAATCTGTGTCTACGTTGCTTCTACGGGGACCATCGCTATGCCAGAAGGGGGTGTTTCGAAGCTTATGTTAGATAGTCCTCTACACTGGTTGGCATTCGCGTCTATGCTTATAGGTGCGCTGTCAAAGGCCGGCTGCGGCCCGTTCCACACCTGGATCCCGGAGTCGGCAGAAACATCGTCTATGTCTATTATGGCGATGTTACCTGCCTCGCTGGATAAGCTATTGGGTATTTATCTGTTGGGGAGGATCTGCGTCGATTATTTTACGTTGAATCAGATTGCGACATCTCTATTGCTGGTAGTGGGAAGCCTCACTATACTTTTTGCGGTAATAATGGCGCTTATTCAGCATGACCTCAGAAAGCTGTTGTCGTTTCATGCGGTCAGTCAGGTAGGGTATATGGTGCTTGGCTTTGGTACGGGGACGGTACTGGGTGTTGTAGGCGGTATATTCCACATGATAAATAATGTAATATACAAAAGCGGGCTGTTTCTCGTCAGCGGTGCGGTCGGGCAGAAAAGAAATACGTATGAGTTAAAGAATTTAGGTGGCCTTGCGGTATATATGCCTTTGACTTTTGTTGCTGCGATAGTATTTGCCCTTTCTATTTCCGGGGTACCTCCGTTTAACGGGTTTGCTTCCAAGTGGATTCTCTATCAGGCGACCTTTGCTGGGCTTACTAATTCCCCGAGTCTTCTTGTATCGTTTTTCTATGTCTTTGCGTTGGTTGCCGCTATGTTTGGCAGTGCCTTGACCCTGGCGAGTTTTGTTAAATTCATTCACGCGGTTTTTCTCGGGCAGGATAGCCATTCTGGGAAGAAGCCTGTGGGCGAAGCACCGTTTTCTATGTGCGTACCTTTGTTGGTGTTGGCTCTTTTCTGTATTCTTCTCGGCGCTATGCCTCAGAAATTCTTGGACACGGCGGTTACTCCCTGGTTGGGGCAGGAAGTTGCCTATACGGGGTCGTGGAACAGTTCTTTTGTGCTCATGTTTCTTTTAGTAGGTTTATTATCCGGGGTTTTGCTTTGGTACGTGGGTCCTTTAAGGAAATCCGTTCGGGAGGATGTTGCGTTTACCGGAAGCGAGACATCTGAGGTGCATCCTTCTTTTCCCGCTACGGAATTTTATAAAACCGTGGAGGAGGCTCCGGCGGTTAGCAGGGCCTTACGGTTCTTAAAACTTGAAACCCTTGATGTCTACAGTATCATCAGGGGCGTCATGAACGTAGCTGCATACCTTTTGTTTATATTTGTGGATCGCCTGGTATACGCTATTACCAATGCCGTAGGGTATTGTGTGCTTGGCGCGAGTTGGGTATTAAGGAAGCTGCATACCGGCGTGCTTGATTTATATATCGCCTGGAGCCTTGTCGGGCTCATCGCCTTATTTTTTCTGTTAATGCGGAGTTAGGATGATAGAACTGCATGTATTATTGGGTCTTATGATA
>JBFMDA010000009.1:0-39995 GCA_040754255.1 Candidatus Omnitrophota bacterium
GCATAAGAAGTAATCTTTGTTTTCTTGCTTCTGGGGTCGCATTCCCTGCCGGAACGTACAACCAGATTATAGAACTCGGATAATTTCATGAATTAATACTATCCTGGACTTCCTGAATAGTGTCATTGAACCTTTCACCCGTCATAAATTTAGACATCACGTGGCGCCACAGCCAACTGTACGTGGAAGGCGCTACTTTAAAGAAAGAGCTCCCGGAGAGAGAGTTGAGGGCACTGCTCCTTAGGTAGCTGATCGAAGAGATCACCAGCATAAAAACGATGAGCCCGGACAACAGGATAGACCTAAGGACCCCCAGCGTGACGCCCCCTACCTTATTCACACGCGGCACCGCCTCCATTTTGATGAAACGGGCGAAGACTGAACGGGACGCAAAGAAGAAAAGATCCGTGATCACCACAATAAATACAAAAAAGATAAAATCAAGAAAATCTAAAGGTACGACCTTAAGATCGAATCGGTCTCTGAAAAAATCGGATACTGGGGTGTAATAGTGAAGAGAAAAGTATATCGCACACACAGTGCCCAGGAATCTGAACAATTCGTGCGGTAGGCCGTTTTTTAAAGCGATGTAACAGGTTCTGGCAAAAATAATTACAATGCCGATATCGACCCAATTTATCCGTGCAAATGCCTCAAGTATCATAAGATAATAAAAATTTTTACAAGTATATCATATAAAAGGCGGTTTGTCAAGAAAGCGCTTTCTTTACCTATATAAAAGAGAAGGGGCGAAGTTTCCTTCGCCCCTGCAAACGGTTACGTAAAGCCCTTTCTAAAACCGTTTAATACATTCCTCCCATCCCTCCCATTCCCCCTCCTGGAGGCATAGGTGGCATTTTTTCGTCCTTTTCAGGCTTATCCGAAATGAGCGCCTCGGTAGTAAGCAGGAGCGCAGCGATGCTGGCTGCATTCTGCAAGGCACTGCGGGTAACCTTAGTGGGATCAATCACGCCGGCCTGTATCATATCCACATACGCATCCTGGGATACATCATAGCCGGTGCTGGTCTTCTCTTGTTTTACCCGCTGTACTACTACTGAACCCTCCAGGCCCGCATTCTGGGCGATCTGGCGGATCGGCTCTTCCAGCGACCTTTTAATGATATCGATACCGATCTTTTCGTCGCCGTCTACTTTCAGCTTCTCAAGTGCAGCGATAGTGCGAAGAAGCGCAACTCCGCCTCCGGGGATAATCCCTTCTTCTGCGGCTGCGCGTGTTGCATGAAGCGCATCTTCCACGCGGGCCTTTTTCTCTTTCATTTCGGTTTCTGTTGCTGCGCCCACATTGATAACCGCAACTCCCCCGGCCAGTTTTGCCAGCCTTTCCTGAAGCTTCTCTTTATCATAATCGGAATCACTTGACTCGACCTGTTTTTTAATCTGGGCAATCCGGGCATTAATCGCCTGGGTCTTGCCTGCCCCTTCAACGATCGTAGTATTCTCTTTATCTACCTTTACCCGCTTTGCCCGACCAAGGTCTTCGCTATCGACATTCTCTAGCTTAATACCGAGGTCTTCGGTTATTGCTTTTCCGCCGGTAAGCACCGCGATATCCTCAAGCATGGCCTTACGCCTGTCTCCGTATCCGGGTGCCTTTACCGCACACGCAACAAAAGTCCCACGGATCTTATTCACCACCAGCGTAGCTAACGCTTCGCCTTCGACTTCTTCAGCAATGATAAGCAAAGGCTTGCCTGCGCGGGCTATCTTCTCAAGGAGCGGAAGGATATCTTTAATCGCTGATATCTTTTTTTCATAGATGAGAATATAAGGGTCCTCAAGCACCACTTCCATTCTTTCGGCATCAGTGACAAAATACGGCGAAAGGTACCCCTGGTCGAACTGCATCCCTTCGACAACCTCTTTTGTCGTCGCGGTGGATTTTGCCTCTTCAACGGTAATAACGCCGTCTTTGCCGACGCTATCCATGGCTTCCGCAATAAGGTCGCCGATAGTGGTATCGCAGTTCGCTGCGATAGAGGCAACCTGCGCAAATTCTTTCTTTTCTTTGATTGGGGTAGAAAGCTTCTTGAGCTCCTCGATTACCTTTTCTACTGCCTTTTCAATCCCCCGTTTTAACGCCATGGGGTTTGCGCCTGCAGTCACGTTCTTAAGCCCTTCGCGATAAATAGCCTCGGCTAGGATTGTCGCCGTAGTAGTCCCGTCACCAGCAGTATCAGAAGTTTTTTCAGCGACTTCCTTTACCATCTGGGCACCCATATTCTCAAAAGGGTCCTCTAGATCTATTTCTTTTGCAACGGTTACGCCGTCTTTGGTGATGGTTGGCGAACCGAACTTCTTGTCAATAACAACATTTCGGCCCTTAGGGCCAAGGGTCACTTTGACCGCAGCTGCCAGCTGCTCTACTCCGCTCAAGATCTTCCTGCGGCCCTCATCCCTGAATAATAACTGTTTTGCCATGACTCCTCCTCTAGTGTTATTTGATAATTGCCAGGATATCCTCTTCCCTGATGATTAAAAGCTCTTCTCCGTCTTTGTTGGTAAATTCATTGCCGGAGTATTTGCCATACAATACCTTGTCGCCTGCTTTTACTTCCAGCGGCTGCAAAGTGCCGTTTTCCAGGATTTTGCCTTTGCCGACAGCGATCACTTCTCCCTGCTGAGGCTTCTCTTTGGCGGTATCAGGCAAGACAATGCCGCCCTTGGTCTTATTCTCGGCTTCAAGCGGCTTTACCAGTACGCGGTCACCAAGTGGATGAATCTTCATTACTACACCTCCTTTAATTGTTTTGACGAGTTATGTTGATTTTGGCACTCAAAAATACAGAGTGCTAATTTAAAACATTTTTTGCGAGTTGTCAAGTATTTTTTTTAAAAAATTATTTCTCCTGGTCGATCAAGGCCAACACATCCGCAATATTCACCAGGTCTCCCTCGTGGAATAATATCTCTGTCAACACACCGGTAGAGGGACTGGGTAAATTAAATGCAGCTTTATCCGTAGTAAGCTCGACCAGATCGTCTTTCTCGTTAACCCTGTCCCCTTCCTTAAAAAACCAGTAAGAAACAGTTGCGTTCTTGATACCCTCGCCTAATTCCGGCAAAATAACCTTTACCATCCTACCGGCTCCTTTATTTTTTACCTTTTTTAAGTGTATGCGCCCCCTAAAAACGCTATCGCTATACTTCTCTTAATGCCTCGGCAGTATTTTCAGATAAAGACGGATGCGCAAAGAGCACATCCCTGAACTGTTTCGCTTTAACGCCTGCCTGTACTGCAACCGTAATGACGCCGATAAGTTCGGTTGCATTCGGCCCTATGATTGACGCGCCGAGAATGCGGTCGGACCGCGTATCGGTCACTATCTTTATAAACCCTTCTGTCTCTCCCATAATACGCGCCATCGCCGAGGCGAGAAAATGGAAGACGCGCACCTGGGTATGGAGCGAGCGCTCTTTGGCAGCCTGTTCGTTCAGGCCGACGCTGGCTACCTCAGGATACGTAAAAATACAATTGGGGACACCCTCGTTCAATGCCTTTTCTGAAGGCGTACCTGACGCAATATTCAACGCCGCAATACGCGCCTGATATGCAGCAAAATGAGCCAACATATTTACTGCAGTACAATCGCCAGCCGCATACACGTTATGCACGGAGGTCCTAAGGTACTCATCAATAATAATCCGACCTTCATCAACCCTGACTCCCGCAGAATCTAAACCGAGGCCGTAAATCAGCGGCTTTCTACCCACGCACACCAATACGGTTTCGTACGAATTAAGGTCGTAGCCGCCTGGCTGTGCGCGAGTAATTACTTCTATCCCCCTTTTCTTAAACGCAGTCTCCAGTTTTCGCGCAACTTCTAAGTCCTCCTGAGGCAACAGTTGAGGCATTGCTTCCCGTATGGTCACGCGGGAGCCTAACAGAGAAAAAAGAGAAGCAAACTCGCACCCGACTACTCCTCCACCGACGATAAGCAAAGAAGCGGGGATGTGTTCATACGACAGTATATCGTTGCTGGAAATGATTTTTTTTCCGTCAAATTGCAAATCCTTGCATTCTGCGGGCTCCGAGCCGCAGGCGATAAGCAGCGCGCGGCCTTGAAGCCTTCTGTCTTGCAGTTGGACCGTATTGGCAGAGACAAGTTCTGCCCTGGACGTAAAATACTCGACACCCCTTAATTTTAGCTCAATGCCTTTTTTTAGTTGTTCGATAATTCTGTTTTTCCTGCTAAAAACCGATTTAAAATTGACCTTGGGGCTGCCGTCGATTTCCACTCCGAATGCGGCCGCATCTTGTATGCCCTTGAGGGCTTTGGAAGACTGTATCAGGACCTTAGTGGGGATACAACCTAGGTTAAGGCAGGTTCCGCCGAGACTTCCTTGCTCGACGAGCGCAACCTTCAGGCCTTTTTTCTGCGCAACAATTGCCGCATTAAATCCGGCCCAACCAGCGCCTATGATAATAAGGTCATATGCCATTAGCAAATTTTAAGGTATCCGGGTAATCAGTGCCCGTAAGGATTCGGCGGATTGAATGAGTGCCGCGGTTTCGGAAACGTTCAATTTAAGCTCAATAACCTTTTCTATCCCGCTTCTTCCTAAAATGCAGGGGACGCCAATGCAAATATTTTTCAGGCCGTATTCACCCTGAAGAAGTGTTGAAACGCCTATGGTGCGCTTTTGGTCTTTTGCGATGGCTGACACCAGATCAGCTATGCAAAGAGAAGGAGCAAAGAATGCACTGCCCGTTCCCAGGAAACTAACGATTTCCTTACCGCGCTCCTTTGTCTTTTGAAGGAGAAGTTGCACTTGAGTATCGTCGAGGAATTCATCAAGCGCTACCCCCCTCACATACGTACACCTCGGCAAAGGAAGCATTCCCTCTCCATGAGTGCCGATAACCACAGCCTCGATATCTTGAGCCGGCACCGTTGTTGCCTGGCTGATCAAATTTCTGAAACGTGCCGCATCAAGGCTCGAGCCCATTCCCAAGACCCTGGCAGGAGAAAAACCGGTATAGTGCAATACCAGATATGTCATCACATCCAAGGGGTTGGTAACTACAATCACGATTGCGCCAGGGGCGTGTTTTTTAATCGCTCCAGAAAGGCCTTTTAAGATCTGGCTGTTTTTATCAAATAACTCTTCCCTGGTCATACCGGGTTTACGGGCAAATCCGGCAGTGATTACAATAATGTTTGAATCCTGCACGCAAGCGATGTCGTCGCTGGCAGTGATGCGACAGGGGATCCTTACATGCGCGCAGGCGTCTTCTAGGTCAAGCGCCTTGCCCCTTGCCAATGCGCCCGCAATATCCAGAAGCACCACTTCGCCCAAATCCTGCTTTGCGATATGCAGAGCGGCAAGCGATCCCACATTTCCTGCGCCGACAACACTGATCTTCATCGCGCTGTTCCTATTTTGAGCAAATCAATTCGTGAATTACGGCATCCGCCATCTGCCGTGTCCCCGCGGAGGTTGGATCATCAGGGCTAGGTTTTAAATCGTAGGTAACTGACGTACCTTGCGCAATCACGCGTTTCACTGCTGTTTCAAGCCTCTCTGCCGCAAGCTCCTCTTTGAGGTAGCGCAGCATCAAAACTCCGGAAAGGATCATTGCGGTCGGGTTAACCTTATTTTTACCGGTGTATTTCGGCGCTGCCCCATGCACCGCTTCGAATACCGCAATACCGTCCCCGATATTTGCACCTGGGGCAATACCTAAACCTCCTACCAACCCTGCGCAAAGGTCCGATAGTATATCTCCGTAAAGGTTAGGCAACACAAGTACATCAAAGTTCTTAGGCTTCTGCACAAGCTGCATCGCCATGTTATCTACGATTGCCTCTTCAAACGCTATCTTACCCGAATATCGCTTTGCTACCTCGCGGCCAACCTTTAGGAATAGCCCGTCGGTGAATTTCATAATATTGGCCTTGTGTACGATAGTGACTTTTTTGCGCTTATTATGTAACGCATATTCAAACGCAAACCGGACAATACGCTCCGAAGCGAATTTAGAGATAGACTTGATTGAAATACCGGAATCCTGCCTAATCTTTTTTTCCTGAAGCTTGGAGATTTCAGAAATAAGCTGTAGGGTCTTAGGCAGGCCTTCCTGAAACTCTATGCCCGCATATAAATCTTCGCTATTTTCTCTGATCACCACCAGATCGATATCCCGGTAATATGACTTTACCCCCTGGTAAGACCTTGCCGGCCGCACGCACGCATATAAATCGAGGGCGTGACGGATTGCCACATTCACGGAGCGAAAACCCTCCCCGATCGGGGTAATGATCGGCCCCTTCAATGCGACCTTGTTCTTCTTTATAGAATCGAGTGTACGCTTAGGCAATAGTTCTCCGTATTTCTCCTGCGCACACTGGCCGGCTTCTGCCTCTTCCCAGTCGATTTTGACTCCTGTTGCCTCAATACACCTTCTTGCCGCAAGGCTTACTTCGGGTCCGATGCCGTCTCCAGGAATCAGTGTAATTGTATGTGTCATGGTTAGAGAGTTAATCCTCCGCGCTTTTTAACATAGTTCACCACTCCCCCCTCCGAGAGCATTTTCTGCATAAATTCAGGGAGCGGCTTAATTGGAAAAGAAACGCCAGTGGTCTGATTCACTATCATGCCCCTGTCTAGGTCAATATCCAGCGCATCATTATCGTGTATCTTGTCGGTATCGGCTTCAACAAGCAATAAGCCGATATTGAAGCTATTTCGGTAGAATATGCGCGCAAAATTCTTAGCCAGCACCGCAATAATACCGGATTCCTTAATAACCAGAGGCGCCTGCTCCCTGGAAGATCCCATGCCGAAATTCTTTCCTGCCACCAGCACTGTTTCTGCGGGCACAATTTTTTTAGGAAAGCTGGGGTCAATATCCTCCATAATATGCGTTGCTAATTCTTTCATGTCGGTAATGGAGAATTTATAGCGTCCGGATATGATAAAATCCGTATTGATGTTGTCTCCCAACTTTAATGCCTTGCCTTTTACTCTCATAAGTTTTTGAATTCTTCCGGATTCTTTGCCTTAGACATCGCCACATCAAGGCTTATCAGGCCTTTCTGGAACAATTCTTTTAATGATTTATCCATGGTCTTCATACCGAATTGGCTTCCGGTCTGCATAAGCGTTGGTATCTGCTCTATTTCCTGCTCGCGGATAAGATTTCTAATTGCGGGTGTCCCGACCATTATTTCACACGCCATTACGCGGCCCTTGCCTGAAGACTTTGGAAGCAATAGCTGTGACATAACCCCCTGAAGGCAATCGGCAAGCTGCAATTTTACCTGTTGTTGCTGGTGCGGCGGAAACACGTCAATAATCCTCTCGATGGTCTGCGGTGCATCAGGGGTATGAAGGGTTGCCAACACCAAATGGCCTGTCTCTGCGGCAGTAAGGGTCGTTGAGATAGTTTCCAGATCGCGCATCTCTCCAACCACGATAACATTGGGGTCCTGCCGTAACGCATGCTTTAACGCATCTGCAAACGAATGCGTATCGGAATATACCTCTCTTTGTTTGATGATGCTTTTTTTATTTGAATGCACGAATTCTATAGGATCCTCGATACACATGATCATGCTTTCCCTTTCATTGTTAATAAGGTCAAGCATAGCAGCGAGGGTGGTAGTTTTACCCACGCCGGTCGGTCCGGTCACCAGCACTAAGCCGTTTGGTTTACGGGCAAGTTCCAGGGAAATCGGAGGCAGCCCTAACTCATCAATACTGGGTATTTTAAGCGGGACTCGCCTAAACGCGCCCTCTACAGAACCCCTCTGCATATGGATGTTGACCCTGAAGCGGTCCATCCCGGGGAACGTGACGGAAAAATCGAGCTCTAAATCCCTTTCGAATATTTCCTTCTGCGTATCGGTCAATAAGCCGTAAATCATCCTCTTTAATACGTCTCTGGATAATACCAAGTAATCGAGCCGTATGAGCTTGCCGTCGATACGTAACACAGGAGGCTCTTTTTCGGTAAGGTGTAAATCAGACGCTTTATTCTCAATACACAGCAGCAATAATTCTCTTATTTCCATACAGACCTCCCTTATAGGTACTTTCTCGGGTCAGTGATTCTGCCTTCTATGGCTGAAGCAGCCACCGTAGCTGGCGAGGCAAGATAGATGAAAGCGCTGGGGTTGCCCATTCTTCCTTTGAAATTCCTGTTTGCCGTAGAAATCACTATCTCCTTATCGGCAGGTACCCCATTATGCGTACCCACGCACGGGCCGCACCCAGGAGCAACAACCACTGCCCCGGCTTTGATACATATATCCAGCAGCCCTTCGTTAATCGCCTCCTGCAGGATCATGCGTGATGCAGGCGCAATAATCAACCTGATGCCATCCTTAACTTTTTTCCCTTTGAGAATAGACGCTGCGACCCTTAAATCCGACAACCGTCCGTTGGTACAGGTCCCAATAAAGGCCTCATTTATTTGTATCTTCTTCAAAGATGCTGCGGCTGCAACCGTATCGACACTGTGCGGGACCGAGACCTGCGGCGCAAGGCGCGAGATATCAAATTCTTTCACCTGCGCATACGAAGCCCCGGTATCTGCAGTGACGGGTTTTAATTTCGAGGCTGGCACTTGTGCATACTTCTGATACCACCGGGATGTCTTTTTATCCAGCGGCATAAACCCTGCCTTAGCTCCCATCTCCACGACCATATTACATATAGTAAACCTGCCATCCATATCGAGCCGGTCAATCACGGGCCCGTAGAATTCGACGGCCTTATAGGTCGCGCCGTCAGAGCTTATTCTGCCGATGATATAAAGAATGATATCTTTAGCAAATATTCCTTTCGGTATTTTCCCTTTTACGATGATTTTTATTGTTTCCGGGACCTTACACCACGACTTTGCGGTTGCTAACGCAATAGCCAAGTCGGTTGAGCCGACTCCGGTTGAAAATGCCCCGAGGGCGCCGTACGTACACGTATGCGAGTCTGCACCAAGTACAAGGCTGCCGGGGAGGATCTGCCCTGATTCCGGTATCACCTGATGGCATACGCCACAGCCTATATCGAATAACCCCGCCCCGTATTCAGAAGCGAACTCGCGCATCTTTTTGTGTACGCGCGAAACGCCTTCGTTCGGCGACGGCGCACTATGATCAATAACCATGCAAAAATTTGCCTTTAATTTTTTATGGCCCAGTTCGCGTACGCGGTCAATAATGATAGAGGAAGTACCGTCCTGACCGAACGTAAAATCGACATTGACTATTGCCAAATCGCCGGCATGCAGCTTCTTGCCTGCATGGGCGCTCAATATCTTCTCTGCGATCGTATAACCGTTTAGAGGGACTTTGCCCATTCTTCGATCCTGTCCATCCCTTTCTCAATATGCGCAAGGCTTGTCGCAAAGCTTATCCGGACATAATCATCCCTGCCGAACGCATCGCCAGGAATCAATGCGACAAGGGCTTCTTGGAGTAACCGGCTCGCAAACACAGCCGAAGAAAGCCTGGTCCGAGAAATATCGCAAAATACATAGAATGCGCCCTGAGGCAATACGAACTTTATTTTTTTAATTGCCTGTAACCGGTGTGCGATATAATCGCGCCTTCTCTGGAATTCGCCAGCCATAGACTTGGTAAACTCATCGGACATCCCTAATGCCGCCACTGCAGCTTTCTGGCTTATAGAGCATGGATTGGATGTTGAATGGTCCTGAAGCTTTGAAATTGCCTCAACTATATCAACGGGAGCCCCCAGATATCCGATACGCCAGCCTGTCATGGAAAAACTTTTAGAAAGGCCGTTTACTGTTATGGTAAGATTATAAATTTCTTTTCCTAATGATCCGATAGAAAAATGCGTGAGGCCATCGTACAGCAAGTGCTCATAAATCTCATCGCTAAGCACAAAGATCTTTTTTGACACGCATAACGCGGCCAATTCCTGCAGCTCTTCCTTGCGATATACGCTGCCCGTGGGGTTAGAAGGACTATTAAGCACCAGGAGTTTTGTTTTCTGGCTAATATGCGCTTGCAGTTCTTGAGGAGAAAGCTTGAAATTATTCTCGGCAGTTGTCTTGATAAAACGAGGGGTCCCTTCGCATACATGTACCATCTCCGGATAGCTCACCCAGAAAGGCGAAGGAATGATGACTTCATCCCCCTTATTAATCAATGCAAGCATTGCATTAAAGATGGAGTGCTTTGCCCCCGAAGAAACTACGATTTGGTTTGGCTCGTAATTGAGGGAATTTGTTTTAAATTTCTCGCAAATGAGCTGTTTTAACTCGGGGATCCCCGTGGTAGGAGTATATTTAGTAAAGCCCGACTGTATTGCGTCTATGGCCTGTCTTTTTATCTCGTCGGGCGTATCAAAGTCGGGTTCTCCGGCAGCAAAATTAATGACGTCCTTGCCTTCGGTTTTAAGCTTTTTGGCTTTAGAAGTAATGGCGAGAGTCGAGGAAGGATGGATCTTCTTTACTCTTTCTGTTACTCTTGTTTCTATACGCATAACGCATAAAGAGTTATAAAGAGTCTCTCTCTTTTTTGAAAATATTTTTGATTCCGCCAAGGAATTTTTTCGGAATTTTCTTAGCAGGCGGCCTTTCCTTCGTTTCAACTTGGGTGAGGGGTTTTCTTTCTTCCTGAGGAGCCTGGGCTTTAGGTTCTGTGTTCCGAACCGCTTCTGCGGCCGATTGCTCCGACTTGCCTTCCTTCTGCTTCTTGGCCTTCTTAGGCTTCTGTGTATGTTCGGTGAGTTCAAAGATCGCCAGGGAGGCATTATCCCCTCTTCGTATGCCAAGCCTTACGATCCTGGTATACCCACCAGTCTTATCCTTAAATAGCGGGCCGATTTCTTTGAATAGGCGGCCTACCAACGCATGTTCGGTAAGGATTGCAAACGCCTTCCTTCGGGCTGCCAACGTATCTGACTTAGCTAATGTAATAAGCTTTTCTGCTAAAGGCCTAGCTGCCTGCGCCCTTGTAACGGTAGTCTGTATACGTTGATGGCGCAACAAGTTTTTTGCAAGGGCTATGATCGTTGCCTTACGCCAGCTTGTGAAACGGTTTAACTTGAATCTTTTTTTGCGGTGTCTCATGTAATATCCTTATGCTTATACTTTTTTGAGTTTTTTCTGATCAATCTTAATCCCCAGGCTAAGCCCCATTCCGGCAACCAACTCCTTAATTTCGACTAATGATTTTTTTCCGAAATTCTTGAATCCCAGGAGCTCATCCTCGGTCTTTTTTACAAGGTCGGCAATAGTCTTGATATTTGCTTCGCGCAAACAATTGGAACTGCGGACGGAAAGCTCAAGCTCGGAAATCGGAAGCCTCAGCTTTTCGTATAACGCATGTTCCTCCTTGGTCATCTCGGGCTCTTCCTCCTCCTCTTCGGGCAATTGACCAAAGTTAACGAAGGTATCAAGGTGCCGCTGGAGGATATTAGACGCGTACAGTAATGCGTCTTTCGGGCTGATAGAGCCGTTAGTAACAACCTCAAAAATCAATTTATCATAATCTGTCTTTTGACCCACGCGGGTGTTTTCGACATTATAGGTTACCCTTCTTACGGGGCTAAAGAGCGAATCGATGGGAATTACCCCTACAGGCTGATCCTCTTTTTTATTCAATTCCGAAGACACATAGCCTCTTCCGCGGGAGACCTCCATTTCCATATAAAACTTGGAGTCTTTGGTAAGAGTAGCAATATGTAAATCCGGATTGATCACCTCTACCGTCTCGTCGGTCTCGATGTCTTTGGCCTTGATATCGCCTTTCTTTTCTTTTTTGATAACGAGCGTCTTAGGAATACGGGAATGAGACCGTAAGATGAGGCTTTTGATGTTTAAAATTATTTCGGGCACGTCTTCCACCACTCCGGGGACGGTAGCAAACTCGTGCTGGACGCCGTTTATCTTGATTGAGGTTACCGCGCTTCCTTCGATGGAGGAGAGCAACACCCTTCTTAAGGAATTCCCTATCGTAACGCCATAGCCCCTTTCAAAGGGAGCAGCAAAGAACTTACCATACGTAGCTGTGTAGGATGCCTCATCGCATTCCAGTCTTTTCGGTAACTGAAAATCTCTCCATTTTATTCCCATTTTGCCTCCCTAACTAATTTTAGAGAATTGTAAATCCGCCTAGTAAGACAATAAATACGTTTATTTGGAATACAACTCTACGATTAACTGCTCTTGTATCGGTTGCTGGATGTCTTCTTTTTCTGGCAATCTCGCTACTTTCGCCTTAAGTGCGCCTGCGTCAAATTCAAGCCATGCAGGAACGTCTCTGTCTTTTGCCAAATCGAGGTTATCTCTAATCTTGCGCTGGGCCTTCTCTTTTGCTTTTATCTCAATGACATCGTCTTTATCCACCTGGAACGACGGAATATTGACGCCCCTGGAATTTACATAGACAAAATTATGCCTGACAATCTGGCGCGCCTGCGCCCTGGAAATGCCGACACCCAGCCGGAATATCACATTATCAAGCCTTCGCTCAAGTATCTGCAGTAGGACTTTTCCGGTGACACCTTTGGTCTTGGAGGCAATTTTAAAATACCTGCGGAACTGCCTTTCCAAAACCCCATACATCCTCTTTACCTTTTGCTTCTCCCTCAGCTGAAGGCCATAGTTAGAAAGCTTCATCCTCGACTTAGCCTGGCCATGCTGACCGGGTGCATAGTTTCGCTTGGTAATGGGGCACTTTTCGGTATTGCATTTTGTCCCTTTTAGAAACAATTTCTCCTGTTCTCGTCGGCACAATCTGCATACAGCATCTGTATACCTGGCCATTTACTATACTCTCCTTTTCTTTCTTGAGCGACAACCGTTATGCGGTATGGGTGTTATGTCTTTTATGGATAGAATGGTCAATCCGGAAGCCTGCAGCGCCCTGATCGCAGATTCACGACCCGGCCCCGGGCCTTTCACATACACCTCAACCTCTTTTAAACCTACATCCATTGCTTTCTTTGCTGCGTCAGTGGCCGCTATCTGTGCCGCAAAAGGCGTCGATTTCTTGGAACCACTGTATCCGACAACTCCTGGCGCAGACCACGCCAATACATTGCCCTGCTTATCGGAAATGGTGACAATGGTATTATTAAAGCTTGCGTTGATATGCGCAATCCCTGAAGTAATACCTTTATTGACTCTCTTCTTTTTTGCTTTCTCTGCCATATCGCCTACCCCTTTTGCTGTTATTATTTAGCTGCTTTCGCTGCGGGCTTTGCTGCAGGGGCTTCTTTCTTAATTACCGCCATGCCGCGTCGACGAGGCCCTTTTCTGGTCCGGGCATTGGTACGGGTCCTCTGGCCCCTTACCGGGAGGCCTTTCTTATGACGCATCCCCCGCCACGAACCTATATCCACCAATCGTTTGATATTCTGGGAAATCTCCCTGCGTAAATCTCCTTCGACCTTAAACGTTGCCTTCTGGATTATATTGGTAATGCGGGACACCTCGTCTTCCGTTAAATCCTTTGCCCGTTTATCGGGGGAGATCTGAGCCTCTTTAAGGATTATATTCGAAAGGTGCCTCCCTACGCCGTAGAGGTACGTCAGTGCGATCTCTATCCTTTTTTCCTTTGGTATGTCTACACCTAAAATTCTTGGCACGGTTAGCCTCCTTCTGTGCCGAAAAGCCTTCTAGCCTTGTCTCTGTTTATGTTTGGGGTTTGAGCAGATTACCCGCACAACTCCCTTTCTCTTGATAATCTTACACTTATCGCAGATCTTGCGTATCGACGCTTTTACCTTCATCTTACTTCACCCTGTAAGTTATCCTGCCCCTTGTTAAATCGTACGGAGAAAGTTCCAGTTTTACCTTGTCTCCCGGAAGAATCCTGATAAAATTCATGCGCATCTTGCCTGACACATGCGCAAGTACAAAATGACCGTTCTCAAGTTCCACTTTAAACATGGCATTCGGAAGCGCCTCTACCACTTTCCCTTCGGCCTCAATAAGTTCTTCCTTGCCCATATTTTTTAAAAAAAGTTTTTAGTTATAATTCGTTAATATTTCCGGCCCGCTTTCTCCGATCGCTACTGTATGCTCAAAATGTGCAGAGAATAACCCGTCTTTCGTTACCGCTGTCCAGCCGTTATCCAAAATCCGGCATTCCCAACTGCCGGTATTTACCATCGGCTCTATTGCCAACACCATACCTAGCGTGAGTGTCGGGCCTGTGTGCGGCCTTCCAAAATTCGGGATCTCCGGCTCTTCGTGCAGGCTTCTGCCGATACCATGGCCGACAAACTCCCTGACCACAGAAAACCCGTTTTTCTCGACGTACTGCTGGATGGCATGGGAAATATCGGACAAGCGATTATTGGCCCGCGCCTGCTTTATTCCTGCCATCAACGCCTCTTTTGTAACCTCTATTAATTTTTTAGCGCGGGGGGATACTTTACCGATGCCTACGGTGATGGCTGCATCAGAAAAATAACCCTGATAATTTATTCCCACGTCAACGCTTACAATGTCGCTATCGCTAAGCCTTCTCTCCGAAGGGATACCGTGTACCACCTCTTCATTCACGGAAGTACATATATGCGCAGGGAAGCCTTTGTAACCGAGGAAAGCCGATTCTGCATCTTCCTGCCGGATCAAACCATCTGCTACCTTGTCGATCTCTATTGTGGTAATACCGGGCGCTATGTATTCACGCAGCTTCCTTATTACCTTTGCCAGCTTCTGGCCCGCAGTCCTCATCATTTCTAAGTCTTTTTCAGACTTTAGCGGAATCATCCAATGCCTTTATAAGCTGCATAATTTTATCCAGGACGACCTGAGGACCTTCATCAGAAGAAACACGGTAAAGCTTGTTGCGCTGGCGGTAATATGAAACCAAGCCCGTCACTTCGTTCTGATACACCAAGAGGCGCTTTCTGATAGTTTCCTCTTTGTCGTCATCGCGCTGGTATAAACCCGACGAACAGTTATCGCATATCATATCACGCTTAGGAGGCATATTGGTCACATGGAAGTTTGCTCCGCATGCCTTGCATACAAGCCTGCCTCCCAGGCGCTGGATGATGACCGGTTCGCTTGCGTCAAGATATACGACAAGATCTATTGCAGTGTCCAGGTTATTAAGGATACCGTCCAGTGTTTCGGCCTGTGCCAAATTCCTGGGATAACCGTCTAAAATAAAACCTTTTTGCACATCAGGCTGCTTCAACCTCTCGATAAGCATCTGGGTAACAAGTTCATCGGGGACAAGCATCCCCTTATTCATGAAATCCTTTGCCTTATTTCCTAATTGCGTATTGCCGGTAACGTTGTGCCTTAAAATGTCTCCTGTGGAGATATGGATAAGGTGCGTCGCTTCAGCTAAAACCTTTGCCTGTGTCCCTTTGCCTGCTCCCGGAGGGCCGAGTAGTATTATTCTCACTGCCTTCTCCCTCTGATCTTGCCGGATTTGATAAACCCTTCGTAATGGTGCATCACAAGGTGCGATTCTATCTGCTTAATCGTATCAAGCATAACGCCCACCACGATTAATATTGCGGTGCCGCCGAAAAACGAGGCAACAAGATAAGGGATGCCAAGCCATGCCATAATAAAATCGGGAAAAATCGCGATAAACGCAATAAATAGCGCACCGGCCAGCGTTATCCTGGTCATTACAAAATCGAGGTATTCCGCTGTCGGCGCACCCGGCCGGATGCCCGGGATGAACCCTCCGTATTTTTTCATATTTTCGGAAATCTCCGACGGGTTAAAAACTATTGCCGTATAAAAATAACAAAAGAATATAATCAAGAGTGAATAGACAAGCGTATAGAGCAGACCGCCCCTGCTTAAACCCTGCGCCAATCTCTGAAAAGCCGGCAAAGGAATGAACGATGCGATAGTAGCAGGAAAAAGGATGATCGATTGTGCAAAGATAATCGCGATAACGCCTGAGGTATCTACCTTTAACGGAATATACGTAGATTGCCCGCCGTAAATCTTCCTGCCTACAATCCGCCGCGCATACTGGACGGGGATCTTGCGGTATCCCTGTGTAATAAGCACGACTGCCAGTACCACTCCTACCAACAGCAACCCCATCAACAAAAGCGTGTAAGGCTGCACCTGCCCTCTGGAGGCAGATGTAGGCGAAACGAGGATTGCAAGCTGTGCTACGGCAGTGGGTATCCGCGAGATAATACCTGCGGTGATGACGAGAGAAATCCCGTTTCCGATCCCTCGTTCCTGAATCTGTTCGCCAAGCCACATTATAAAGATAGTCCCCGCGGTCAGGGTCAAGACCGTCAGGATCCTGAATCCCCAACCCGGATACGTCACAATCCGTAAGCCCTCAAACCCCTCAAAGCGCGCGGAGTTCTCAAGCCACATTGCGATAAAGAAGGACTGAACCGCAGCAAGTGCCACTGTCCCGATGCGGGTAAACTGATTGATCTTTTCGTAACCTGCCTTTCCTTCTTTTGCCAGTTTTTCAAGACGGGGAATTACGACGGTCAAAAGCTGCATAATGATAGACGCCGATATGTAGGGCATAATGCCCAGCGCAAAAATCGTAAGCCGCTCCATGGCGCCGCCTGAAAACATATTCATAATCCCCAATAATGACCCGCCATGAGTACTGGAAATACGATTGAAGAATTCGGTAAGCGCATGCACATCGATCCCGGGAGTGGGTATATAACAACCCACGCGGTACACCGCGATGAGAAGACCTGTGACCACAAGGCGGTTTTTTAGGTCGGGTATTTTAAAAGAATTGGCTAGTGCGCTAAACATTTACGATAAGTTCGACGGAGCCGCCTGCTTTTTTGATCTTTTCCTGCGCAGCCCTTGAAAAGGCATGCGCCTGCACGGTGAGAGCGTGTTTCAGCTCGCCGTTGCCAAGCACTTTGAGCGGCAATTGTGCGTTTTTTATAATTCCTTTTTCGTGTAATAACGCCGGGCTGACTTTCGGGTCCTTAATGTCCTTAAGGTCAACAAGGTTTATAATCTGGTATCTCCTCTTTGCCCTGCTGGTAAAACCCCTCTTGGCAAACCTTCGGATTAAAGGGGTCTGGCCCCCTTCAAAACCAAGATAAAAATCCCTGCCGGAACGGGACGTCTGCCCCTTGCTGCCCCGGGTAGAAGTCTTACCATGACCGGAACCAGGGCCCCTGCCGAGTAGCTTTCGTTTTTTATGTGCTCCGCGAGGGCTTCTGACATTATGTACCCCTATGACTTCTACGCGGGCATTATTCTTTTTCTTCTCAGAAGCTCTCTTAGTCCTGCTTAGTTTCTGTCTCATCTTTTTCGATAGGCTGTAGTTGTTCTAATCCTTCAATGGTCGCCTTGATGACATTAATAGGATTATTCGATTTAATGGTCTTAGTAAGAATGTCCTTAATACCGCACGATTCGCATATGGCCCTTACAGGGCCGCAGGCGATAATCCCCGTACCTTCAGAGGCGGGCTTCAAAAGTACTTGGGCTGCCCCGAACCTTCCCAGTACCTCATGAGGGATGGTAGAACCTTGCAGGAATATCCGGCGGGTCGCTTTTTTTGCCTTGGTGATTCCTTTACGGATGGCATCTGCAACTTCATTGGCTTTTCCGAGGGCAAAACCGACGTTGCCTCTTTTATCACCGACTACCACAAGGGCGCTGAACGATAATTTTTTGCCGCCTTTGGTGACTTTGGTCACCCTGTTGATGGTGACTACTTTTTCCACATATTCAGCTTGTGGCTCTGTGTGTAACGTATTCGTCGTCAAAATTCCAAACCTCCCTTTCTTAATGACTCTGCAAAAGCCTTCACCCTGCCGTGATAGGCATAGCCGGCACGGTCAAATACGACCCTGCTGATCCCCTTCTCTTTGGCTTTCTGTGCAAATACTTCTCCGAAAAACGCGGCCGCCTTCACGTTGCCCGCATAGGGGAACCTGTGCTTGATCTCTTTTTCCAGCGTGGATAAAGAAAAAATCGTCTTGTGTTTGACATCATCTACCAGCTGGGCGGAAAAATTTTTCAGGCTCCTGCGTACCACTAAACGCGGTTTTTCGCTGTCGCCGCTTAAACCGGCACGGATACGCACATGCCTGTACTGCCTCATTGTTTTTTTTCTGTTTTTCATAGACATTTATTTGGTTGTTGCTTGAGCCTTGCCTACCTTCTTCTTCACCAATTCTCCAGAATACCTGATCCCCGTGCCTTTATATGGCTCAGGAGGGCATATCAAACGGATCTCCGCAGCCACCTCGCCAACCTTTTCCTTATCGATGCCGCTTATAATAACCTGGTTGGCCTTGGGGGTCTCGATCTTGATCCCTTCGGGTATCGCATAATTCACGGGGTGAGAAAAGCGCAATTGAAGGTTGAGCACCTTGCCCTGCACCTGCGCGCGAAACCCTACCCCGATAATCTCAAGCGATTTCTTGTACCCTTCAGTAACCCCCTTAACCATGTTGCTTATTAACGCCCTGGTTAAGCCGTGCAGCGATTTATCCATCTTGGCATCGCTCCTGCGGCTAAGGATTACCGCATTATCTTTGTATTCCGCAGAGATCGGATCACACAGCCGCAAGGTCAGCTTCCCTTTCGGCCCCTCTAGATTGAGGATTTTTTCCTTAAGGTCAACCTTAACTTCCTTCGGTATCACTATGGGTTTTTTTCCTACTCTTGACATATGTCCCCTCTTACCAGACGTATCCTAATATCTCGCCGCCAATCTGGCTTAGGCGTGCCTCTTTATCCGTCAAGATGCCTTTTGAGGTAGAAATAAGCGCAATTCCCCTGCCTCTTAATACGTAGGGAATCTTATCTTTCCTTACATAGACCCTGAGCGAACATTTGGAAACGCGCTTGATATTTGTTATCGCCGGCTTCTTGCCTTTGTATTTGAGGTAAATCCTCAAAATCCCCTGCTTGTTGTCTTCGATATACTTGTAGTTATCAATGTAATGCTCGCGCTTAAGAATCTCCATAATCGAGCGGGTAATTTTTGACGCAGGCGCATCAAGACTCTCTTTCTTCGCCATAATGGCATTGCGTATCATGGCGAATGTATCAGCGATTAGATCTGTTTTTGACATATTCTTCCCCGTGTTAGCAAATGTGCCCTACCAGCTTGCTTTTTTTACGCCGGGAATAAGGCCTTGCCAGGCCAATTCCCTGAAACAAATACGGCAGAGCTGAAATCTCCTTAAGTACCCTCCTGACCTGCCGCAGATATGGCATCGGTTGTGTTTTCGTGCGGAAAACTTTTGCAACCTTTTCCACCTATTGATTTGTGATGTTTTGGCCATTTAGGCGTACTCCCTTTCGATAAAATGTTACTCTTCCAACTTAAACGGCATTCCAAACAACCGCAGCAATTCTTTCGACTGCTCCTTACTCTTTGCATTCTTAATCACGAACGTTATATCCATGCCTTGAGTCCGGCTTATTTTGTCGTAATCGATTTCGGGAAATATATTCTGCTCAGTAAGCCCGAGCGTATAATTGCCTGCTTCGTCAAAGGAATCGTCGGGAACGCCCCTGAAATCACGGATACGGGGAAATGCAATGTTCATCAGCCTGTCCATAAACTCATACATCATCGCTTTGCGCAAAGTCACTTTCGCACCGATGGGGTTTCCTTGTTTGATCTTAAAATTTGCGATTGCCTTTTTTGCCCTTCTCATAATGGGCCTTTGGCCAGTAATCGTAGCCAACTCGTCCATACATTTTTCGAGGACCTTGATATCTGCGAGCGCTTCTCCGACACCCATATTCACAACAATCTTCTCAAGGCGCGGGATAGCCATGGGGTTTTTCACGCCGAATTTCTGCATCATCTGGGGTATTATTTCTTTCCTGTATTTTTCCAAAAGTCTGGGGACCATGCGCTTAGCCTTCTGTTATAGCGTTCCTTTGCACTGTTTACACACTCTCGTTTTTGAGCCGTCTTTGGACACCTTGATTCCTACCCTGGTTGGCTTATTGCAATTCTTGCATACAAGGATGACATTTGCGATAGCTAAGGGGGCCTCGATAGAAACAATACCTCCCTGTTGATCCTGTTGTTTCTTGCGCACGCTTTTCTTGACCAGATTAATGCCCTCGATGATTATGCGGCTTTCCCCTATGGCCTTGAGCACCTTGCCTTTTTTACCTCTGTCCTTGCCTTTTAGGACCTGGACCGTATCGTTCTTTTTGATCTTCGACATCAGATGACCTCCGGCGCAAGCGAGATAATCTTAGTAAAATTTTTCTCTCTCAATTCTTTCGCAACGGGGCCGAAGACCCTTGTGCCCTTTGGGTTAAGCTGCGCATCGATGATCACTATCGCATTGCGGTCAAACCGCAGCAAGGTACCGTCAATCCGGCGTATCGGTTGTTTTGTCCTGACGATGACGGCCTTGGCGACTTCCCCCTTTTTTACCACCGCTTCCGGAGAAGACTCTTTGACATTTACCGTAATCACGTCTCCTATCTCGGCATGCATGCAGTTCTTTTTTCCTGCGACGCTTATAAAGGAAGCTCGCTTGGCACCCGTATTATCCGCCACATCCAAAATTGTACGCAATTGAATCATTGTCTCATTCCTTCAATTCTGACTGTATGACGTCTGCTTTCTTGGTTATTTCAACGAGCCTATAGCGCTTATCTTTAGAGAGGGGCCGTGTTTCAAGGATCCTTACCTCGTCGCCTACTTTTGCCTGCCGTGACTCATCGTGCACTTTATATTTATTGCATTGCTTCATAATGCGCCTGTACTTAGGATGCTTGGCTAAACGAGTCACGCGCACGACTATCGTTTTTTCCATCTTATCGCTTATCACTATTCCCCTGAACTCTTTTCTTCTTCCCATTATTTCTCTCTCTTTTTCTCGGTAAGGATAGTACGGATCCTGGCGATATCTTTCTTTATCAAAGAAAACATATGGGGCTTGTCTACCCTGGCGCCGTAACGTTGCAGGTTCTGTTTAAACAATTCCTCCTTAAGCGTTTTTTCCTTCTGGAGAAGTTCTTGCTCGCTAAGATTCCTCAATTCTTTCGTCTTCATGCTATTTATGGGCCCTCGTTATGAATTTCGTTTTCAAAGGCAGTTTATAGGCGACGAGCCTGAAGCACTGGCGCGCGTATTCTTCCGGGACGCCACCCAGCTCAAACAGAATACGCCCTCTCTTGACAATGCAGACCCAGTGGTCGATATCGCCTTTGCCTTTGCCCATACGGACTTCGGCAGGCTTCTTGGTAATAGACTTATCGGGAAACAGCCTGATCCAAAGTTTTCCGCCTTTGTGAAGCTGCCTTGCCAATATCACCCTGGCTGCTTCAATCTGGCTGCTTTTAATCCATCCGTTTTGCAGGCATTTTAAGCCAAACTCGCCGAATGCCAGCTCTGCGCCGCGATTAGATAATCCCCGCCTCGTGCCTTTTTGTAATTTCCTGTATTTTACCCTCTTGGGCATCATTACCATAGCATGTCCCTGTATTTTGTGTTAAGCCGGTTCAAGCCTTTTCGGGCTGAGCCGGATGAGCCGCCGCGTCTTCCGGTTGCGGGGCTTGAGATTTTTCGATCAATGTATCGCCTTTAAAAATCCATACCTTGGTCCCTATCAACCCGTAGGTGGTGTAGCTTTCTGCGAATCCATAATCAATGTCGGCGCGCAGGGTTTGCAGCGGTACCTTGCCCTGCTTGTATGTTTCGGTACGGCACATCTCTGCGCCGCCTAACCTACCCGCACAGCAGATCTTTACACCCTTTGCCCCCGCAGACATCGATTGTTCAATCGAGCGTTTTATCGCCCTACGGAACGCTATCCTCTTTTCTATCTGCAGCGAAATATTTTCGGCAACCAATTGCGCATCCAGGGCGGGGTTCTTGACCTCTTCAATATCAACGGAAACCTCGGATTTCAGGATATTGTTCAATTCATCCCTTAAGCGCTCGATATCGGACCCGTGCCTGCCTATAATAATGCCCGGCCTGGCACTTGCAATCCTCACCCTTACGCGTTCAGCAAGCCTCTCGATGCAAATCTTGGAAATCGCGGCCTGCTTAAACTTCTTCTTGATATACTGGCGCACGTTACGGTCTTCAACTACAAAACGCGCAAAATTCTTAGGCCTGGCGAACCACAGGCTCAGCCATGTCCTCTTTTTGCCGTCTATCCTATCCAACCCCATTCTCTGTATATACGGATGTACCTTCTGCCCCATATGTTTAATCTCCGGATTTTAGGTCTAACTCAAGCCTGACGTGGCAGGTGCGTTTTTTGATAGGCGCAGCCCTGCCAAATGCCGCAGCCTTATACCTCTTCCATGACGGACCGACGTTACATATTATTTTCGAAACATACAGCTGGTCGCTGTTGATCCCCTTGGTTTTTGCATTCGCAATCGCAGACCGCAAAATCTTTAAAAGGTATTCCTTGGGCCGCTTGTGTAAGTTGACCAGTATGGACTCTGCCAGCTTGGCGTCCTTAAGCCTGATGAGATCAATAACCTGCCTCATCTTCGCAGGCGATATCCGTAAGAATTTCGCTTCGGATTTTACTATCATGGCTTATGTCTTCTCCGGCGCCTTCTTGGCCTTAACACCGCCGTGCTTCCTGAAAATCCGGCTGGGCGCAAATTCGCCGAATTTATGGCCGACCATATTTTCGGTCACAAATACCGGTACATGTTTTCTGCCGTCATATACCGCAAACGTAAACCCCACAAAATCGGGAATTACGGTAGAGCGCCTTGACCAGGTCTTAATCGCCTGGCGGCTGCCAGAGCGGCGGGCAACGTCTACTTTTTTTATCAGCTTCTCTTCTACAAAAGGACCTTTCTTAAGGGAACGCGGCATGGTTTATTTTCTCCTCTTCACTATGAATTTGTCGGAATATTTCCCCGGCTTTCTCGTTTTGTACCCTTTCGTAGGAAGGCCTTCCGGAGAAACAGGATGCGGGTTTCCCTGGCCGGATTTTCCTTCGCCACCGCCATGAGGATGGTCTATAGGATTCATAGCCAGCCCTCTTGAAACCGGCTTCCTTCCCATCCAGCGCATACGCCCTGCCTTGCCTATCTTGACAGCCTCATGCTCAACATTACTGAGCTGCCCGATGGTAGCATGACAATCAAGATACACCAGCCTTACTTCGCCCGAAGGCAGCCTTACATGGGCAAATTCCCCTTCTTTGGCCACCACTTGAGCGCTTGAGCCGGCACTTCTGACAATCTGGCCGCCCTTGCCCTTGACGAGCTCGACGTTGTGAATCGGCGTACCCTGAGGGATAAACCTTAAAGGAAAACAATTGCCGTCTTTTACTTCTATGTCCTTGCTGTCGGAAGCAACAACCTGATCCCCGACCTTAAGGCCGACGGGTGCAAGGATATACCTTTTTTCGTTATTAGGGTATTCAACCAGTGCGATACGGCAGGTGCGGTTAGGGTCATATTCAATAGATACGACCTTTCCCGGCACATCCAGCAGATTTCTTTTAAAATCTATGATCCTAAGCATTTGCTTATGGCCGCCTGCGATACGCCGGCACGTAACCCTTCCGTATGCATTGCGCCCGCCCGATTTCTTGAGCGGGGCCAGCAAGGATTTCTCCGGATTTTTCCTGGTGATTTCGGAAAAATCATAACCGATCATGAAACGCCGCGAAGGCGTGGTAGGTCTGTATTTTTTTATTCCCATTTTTGTCCCCTATGCAATCTCTATCTTCTGGCCTTGCGCTAACGTGACGACTGCTTTCTTAAGGTCGGCGGTCCTGCCAACCTGGTAACGTACCTTTTTAAGCTTGCCCTTGGAAATATACGTGTTCACCTCTTTTACCTTCACCTTATATATCTGTTCTACCGCTTCTTTGATTTGCCGCTTTGAGCTTCTTGAGGCAACCAGGAAAAGATACTTCCCTAAAGGCTCTGCGATAGTCGATTTTTCCGTCCTTATTAATGACCTGATGACGTCTTGGGCATACCTCATTTTATTCTACCTACCAGTTCTTTAAAGCCGTCTTTGGTCGCGATAACCTTGCGCGCGGTGAGTAATTCGTATGCGTTTGTGTATCTTGCGTTGCCTACCTCCAAGAAAGATAAATTCCTCAATGCCCTTGCCAGCTGTCCGTCCAACGAGCCGCCTATTATCAATAATACCCTTTTAGCCTGTATTCCGACCTTGAGGTTTGAGAATAGCCGGGCTACTTCTTTGGTCTTTCCTTCTTGTATCTTAAGCGTATCGATAATAATGAGATTATTCTCTTTTACCTTTGCGTTCAAGGCGGACCTAAGCGCCAGCTGTTTTATTCTTTTCGGCAAAAGGTAGGAATAATCGCGCTGATGGGGCCCAAACACAACTCCGCCGTGCCTCCATAAAGGAGACCGGGAGGAGCCTGCGCGGGCACGTCCGGTGCCTTTCTGCCTCCATGGCTTGCGCCCGCCGCCGGAAACTTCTCCCCGGGTCTTTGTACCTGCCAGGCCTTTTCTCTGATTGGCCCTGAAAGCCACTACGGCCTGGTGCAATGCAGTCTTATGCACAAGCCCGTCAAAAACCTTTTCGTCAAGCTTCACATTATCTATTTCTTTGCCATCGGTATTATATATAGGTAACGTTATCATTGCGCTGCCTTCTTCTTTTTCGCTTTCCTGATCATCAGGTACGTATTCTTATGGCCGGGGACCGACCCTTTAATTAATAATAAATTGTTTCCCGCATCGACTTTTACCACGCGCAAGTTCTGGGTAGTAACCCTGATATTGCCCATATGGCCTGGAAGGTGGTGACCCTTCCAAACCCTGCCAGGGGTAGTGCTTGACCCAAGGGAACCGATCCTGCGGTGGGACATAGAGCCGTGCGTCTGAGGGCCGCCATGCCAGTTCCAGCGCTTCATGCCTCCCTGAAACCCCTTGCCTATCGAAATACCGGTAATATCAACGAAGTCGCCGGCCTTAAAGATGTCGACCTTTATCTCCTCGCCAACCTTGTAATCTTTTGCGGCATCCTTGACAATCTCCCTGATGAATTTGCGCGGGGCGACATTGAGCTTCTTGAAATATCCTGCGTCCGGTTTTTTCAGTTTCTTTTCTTTTACCGCATCAAAACCTACCTGCACGGCTTTCTCCCTGACTGCCAAGACCGTACAGGGACCCGCCTCAATAACCGTGACGCTAACCGCCCTACCGTCGTCGGTAAAGATATGCGTCATGCCAATTTTTTTCCCTAGTAAACCAAACATATGTCCTTAACTCTCCTGTCTACGCAACGCCCATAAAAAAGGAGAAAGAGCTATTTGATTTCTACATCAATGCCTGCTGGTAAATTCAGCTTTCTTAAGGCATCGATCGTCTTTGACGTCGGCTCAAAAATATCAATCAATCGTTTGTGCGTAGCGATACCGAACTGTTCGCGGGATTTCTTATCGATTACCGGCGAACGCAGCACCGTGTAGACTTCCTTTTTGGTCGGAAGCGGCAAGGGGCCGGAAATCTTGGCTCCTGTGCGCTTCACGGTCTCAACGATCTCTCCCGCCGCCTGGTCCAAAAGGCGGTGGTCGTATGCCCTAAGTTTTATGCGTATTTTCTGCATATTTTTCCTACGCGATAACCCCGGTTACTACTCCGGCACCCACTGTATGGCCCCCCTCACGTATGGCAAAACGCGACTCTTTTTCCATCGCGATAGGAGTAATCAGCTCTACCTCTACCTCAATGTTATCGCCGGGCATAACCATTTCAACGCCTTGCGGTAACGTAACACTCCCCGTAACGTCGGTAGTACGAAAATAGAACTGCGGCCTGTACCCTTTGAAGAACGGGGTATGCCTTCCGCCCTCTTCCTTGGTAAGCACGTACACCTGCGCCTTAAATTTCGTATGCGGCGTAATCGACTTGGGGGCAGCAATGACCATCCCGCGTTCAATGGTATCCTTATCAATGCCGCGTAAAAGCAGCCCGACATTATCGCCGGCCTGGCCTTCATCAAGCGTCTTCCTAAACATCTCAACACCGGTAACCACGGTCTTGTGGACTTCGGGCCTTAAACCGACGACTTCCACTTCATCGTTTACCTTAACCTTACCGCGCTCAATCCTGCCGGTGCCCACAGTGCCTCTTCCCTCGATGCTGAATACGTCTTCAACCGCCATAAGGAGCGGCTTATCGAGGTCTCTGACAGGAATGGGAATAAACTCATCAGCTGCCTTCATCAGTTCAAGAATAGGCTTGCAGTCATCGGAATTCGGGTCACCGCCTGCCTGTAACGCCTTTAACGCGCTTCCTTTGATTACCGGGGTCTTGTCGCCCGGATAACCGTATTTGGTAAGCAGTTCTCTTACTTCCATTTCTACCAGGTCGACCAGTTCTTTATCGGAAACCAGGTCGATCTTGTTTAAAAACACAACCATTGAAGGCACGTTCACCTGGCGGGCAAGAAGGATATGCTCTCTTGTCTGGGGCATCGGGCCATCCGCTGCCGATACGACCAGGATCGCACCGTCCATCTGTGCTGCGCCGGTAATCATATTCTTGATGAAATCCGCATGTCCTGGGCAATCGATGTGCGCATAGTGACGGTTGTCAGTCTCATACTCAACGTGCGCAACTGAAATAGTCAAAATCTTGGTTTCGTCCCTTACCGTACCACCCTTGGCAATATCGGCGTATTCGCGCGGTTGCGCTTTCCCGAGCTTCGACAATACATAGGTGATTGCGGAAGTAAGAGAAGTCTTACCGTGGTCAATGTGGCCGATAGTCCCGATGTTGACATGAGGTTTGCTTCTTACAAATTTTTCTTTAGCCATTACTTCACCTCCGGTTTGTTAAGCACCCTTTTTCTCACTATACGTAGCACCAACAGTAATTTTTTCGGCTATATTTAAAGGCACCTCACTGTAATATGAGGGCTCCATTGTATAGGAGGCACGTCCCTGTGTCAATGAACGTAGGTTGGTTGCATAATTGAAAATTTCTGCCAAAGGTACATATGCCCTGATTAAACGTATATTTGACCGCTGGGTAAGGGAAATTATTTTTGCCCTGCGCGAATTCAAATCCCCTATTACCTGGCCCATGTATTCTTCAGGAACGACTACTTCCATATCCATAATAGGTTCCAGCAACGCAGGGGCTGCCTTCTTTACGCCATCGCTAAATGCAATTGCAGCCGCCATTTTAAAGGCGAGCTCCGAGGAATCCACCTCATGAAAGGAACCGTCAACCAGGGTGACCTTCACGTCGGTGATAGGGTAGCCGGCAAGGACCCCGCTCTTTGCCGCATCAAATACTCCGCGCTTCACCGAAGGTATGTATTCCCTGGGGATCGCCCCGCTTTTTATCTTGTCTTCAAAGGTAATACCGGTACCGGGCATCTCCTGGGGCTCAAGGTCCAAAACTACGTGCCCGTACTGGCCGCGTCCGCCGGACTGCTGGATGAATTTTCCGATGCTGTGCGCCTTCCTGGTAATTGTTTCCCGGTATGCGACCTGAGGCGAACCTACCTGCGCTTCGATACTGAACTCTCTTAAGATCCGGTCAATGATTACCTCCAGGTGCAATTGGCCCATTCCTGAAATAACCGTCTGGCCGGTCTCCTGGTTATAGGTAACGCGAAACGACGGGTCTTCTTCTTCGAGCTTATGCAACACCATGCCCAGCTTTTCCTGATCCTGCTTTGTCTTCGGCTCAATCGCCTGCTGGAGCACCGGCTCAGGGAACGTCATAGATTCAATAAGTATGGGGCTTTTCTCGTCGCAAAGGGTATGCCCTGTCTTCGTTTCTCTAAGCCCGACCGCAGCAACGATATCCCCGGTAGAAACACTCTCAATAATTTCCTGGCGATTTGCATGCATCCTCAATAATTTAGAAACCCTCTCTTTTTCTCTGACGGTTGAATTATATATATAGCTGCCCGCCTTCAATGTCCCGGAATACACACGGATATAATTAATCTTGCCCACATACGGGTCGGTACTCACCTTAAAACACAGGGCAGAAAACGGCGCCTTATCGGAACAGGCAATTTCTTCGAATTCTCCCGTATCCGGGTTCATCCCTTTTACGGGAGGCAGGTCTTTGGGGGAAGGCAGATATGCGCAAATCGCATCGAGCAATAACTGGATCCCCTTATTGCGCAGAGATGTCCCGCAAAGCACCGGCACAAATTTGTTTTCTATCGTATTAGTGCGGATTGCCTTTTTTATATCGTC
This sequence comes from Candidatus Omnitrophota bacterium, assembly GCA_040754255.1. GTDB lineage: Bacteria > Omnitrophota > Gorgyraeia > Gygaellales > Profunditerraquicolaceae > SURF-25. The sequence goes on from JBFMDA010000009.1 coordinate 28,104, forward strand.
GTTGGTGATCTCTTTGCCGTGGACGAACTTATCCATCATTCCTGCGTCTACTTCTGCAAGCCTCTCGATCAAAATAGAACGGTGATGCTCAGCTTCCTGCAAATGCTCCTTGGGAATATCTATCACATCGCGTTCTTTTCCTAAATCGTCCTTATACACGATATACTTTTTTTCAACCAAATCGATAATGCCTTCAAATTCGTCTTCAAGGCCTACGGGCAGTTGAATGGCTGCCGCATGCGCGCTAAGCTTCGCGTGAATATCCTTTATCGTGTCAAAGAAATTGCTTCCCGTCCTGTCTAATTTATTCACAAATGCGATCCTGGGCACCCCGTAGCGCTCTGCCTGTCGCCAGACAGTTTCTGACTGCGGCTCGACTCCGCCGACCCCGCAGAACACTACCACTGCGCCATCAAGCACTTTTAACGAACGCTCCACCTCAACCGTAAAATCCACATGGCCCGGAGTATCAATAATATTTATGGTGAAATCGCCCCACGTACTTGTCGTGCAGGCTGCGGTAATGGTGATCCCCCGCTCCTGTTCCTGCACCATCCAGTCCATAGTAGCGGTGCCCTGGTCAACTTCCCCGATTTTATAGGTCTTGCCGGTGAAGAAAAGAATGCGCTCGGTAGTTGTGGTCTTCCCCGCGTCTATGTGGGCAATAACGCCGATATTCCTGATTTTTTCCAACGGAATTGTGTGTCTCATAGTTACCATCTAAAATGCGCGAAGGCCTTGTTAGACTCCGCCATCTTATGCGTATCATCCCTCTTTTTAATCGCCGAACCTTCTCCTTTATATGCCGCCATGATTTCGTCCGCCAGTTTCTGTTCCATGGGCCTGCCTTTTTTATTTTTGGCAAAATCTCTGATCCAGCGTAACGCGATAGAAGTGCCTCTCTCCTGTTTTACCTCAATCGGCACCTGATAGGTTGCCCCGCCCACCCTTCTTGGCTTCACCTCAAGGCGCGGCCTGGCATTGTCAATCGCCTTGTAAAAAATCTTCAGGGCGTCCGGTTCATTGAGCTGCTTTTTCAATATCTCGAAAGCCCCGTATACGATTTTTTCGGCTATGGGCTTTTTGCCCTTCAACATTACCATATTTACGAATCGCGCGACGACTTTACTGCTGTATTTTGGATCGGGTATTACTTCTCGTTTCTGAGCTTTTCTTCTTCTCATTTCGGCCTCTTAGCTCCGTATTTAGAGCGGGACTTCTTTCTCTGGTTGACTCCTGCTGCATCAAGGGTACCTCGGACAATATGGTACCTGACGCCGGGAAGGTCCTTGACGCGGCCTCCCCTGACAAGCACTATAGAATGCTCCTGAAGATTGTGCCCTTCGCCCGGTATATAGGAAGTTACTTCGATACCGGTGGTAAGCCTGACTCTGGCAATTTTACGCAACGCCGAATTCGGTTTTTTCGGGGTCATTGTCCTTACCTGGATGCAGACACCCCTTCTCTGGGGGCACCGTTTCAATGCCGCAGATTTCGTTTTCTTTACCTTTGATTTCCTTCCTAAGCGAATCAATTGTGAAATAGTTGGCATAATAAATTATTCCTTTTCTTTCTCGGGCTTTTCCTGTTTTTCTTCGCTGACCTTTACCGCCTCAACGTCACGGTGCGTCCTGAAACCGGTCCCTGCAGGAATAAGATGGCCCACTATTACGTTTTCCTTAAGGCCGAATAACTCGTCTGATTTACCGGCAGTAGCCGCGTCGGTAAGCATGCGCGTCGTTTCCTGGAAACTGGCAGCCGAAATGAAACTTTCCGTCGTCAAAGACGCTTTGGTTATCCCAAGCAATAGAGGGGTAGCCTGCGCAGGCTTTCCGCCCTTCTTAAGTATTCGTGCATTCTCTTTCTGAAAATTCCATTTATCCACCTGTTGCATAGGCAAGAAATCCGTATCACCGGGGTCCTCAATCCTTACCTTTTTGAGCATCTGCCTAATGATTACCTCGATGTGTTTATCATTGATGTGTACTCCCTGAAGCCTGTATACCTCCTGTACCTCGTTTACCAAATACTCTTGAAGCACTTTATCGCCGCAGACCTTCAGGATATCCTGAAGCACTACCGGCCCGTCAGTAAGCTGTTGGCCCGCAGTTACTTTATCGCCTTTATAGACGTTAGGATGCTTGCCGTGAGGAATCACATATTCCCGCTGCATGCCGGTTGGCGATTTTACTATAATGACGCGTTGCCCTTTTTTAGTCTCTCCGAATTCGATAAAACCGTCGATTTCGCTGATAACCGCAGGGTCTTTTGGCCTTCTTGCTTCAAAAAGTTCAGCGACCCGCGGAAGGCCTCCGGTAATATCCCTGGTTTTCACGGTCAGGCGGGGAATCTTTGCCAAAAGGTCTCCTGCCTCAATGCCCTGGCCGTCTTTTACCAAAATATGCGCACCTACCGGTATAGGATAAATACCCAGCACCTCTTTTTTGTTATCCAAAATAAGGATTTGAGGATGATATTCTTGTTTATGCTCAACGACTACGTGCTCGGTTAATTTAGTAACCGGGTTTAATTCCTGGATAACGGTAACGTTCTCTTTCAGATCCTCATACCTAACCGTACCGGATACCTCGGTAAGGATTGGCGCGGTATATGGGTCCCAGTGCACAAAAGAAACGCCCTTAGCGATCTCCTCGCCCTCCTTAATGCTGATGAAAGCACCTTGAGGCACAAGATAACGCTCCAGCTCTCTGCCGTCTTTATCGTTAATGCTCACCGCGCCATTTCTGTTGAGGACGATATATTCCTTCTTTTTGGGGACAACCCTTAGATTATGGTATTTAATAAAGCCTTTATTGCGCGAGGTGGTAAAAGACTGTTCTACTACACGCGATGCGGTACCTCCGATATGAAAGGTCCTTAAGGTCAGCTGAGTGCCCGGCTCTCCGATACTCTGGGCGGCAATAACCCCCACTGCCTCTCCCTCTTCAACCAGCCTGCCGCTGGCCAAGTTCCTGCCATAGCACTTCATGCATACCCCTCTTTCTGACTCGCAGGTCAGAACGCTGCGTATGCGTATCTTCTCAATACCCAGCTTTTCGATCATCTCGGCTTTTTCTTCTGTAATTTCTTCACCCTGCTCTACAATTACTTCATCGGTGATAATATCTACGATGTTATCCAGCGCCACCCTTCCTACTATACGGTCTTTCAGGCTCACCACAACTTCATTGCCCTCTGTAATCGCCTGGACAGTGATGCCGTTTAAGGTACCGCAGTCGTTGGCGGTAACAATCACTTCCTGTGCCACATCCACCAGCCTCCTGGTGAGGTAGCCGGCGTCTGCCGTCTTAAGGGCGGTATCCGCGAGGCCTTTACGCGCGCCGTGGGTAGAGATAAAATATTCAAGAACGGTGAGCCCTTCCTTGAAATTCGAGGTAATCGGATTCTCAATAATTTCGCCCGAAGGCTTTGCCATTAGGCCGCGCATCCCCGCCAGCTGACGGACCTGTAACCTTGAACCTCGGGCACCTGAATCCGCCATCATAAATATGGGGTTAAACGGTTCCATTTCTTTAAAGAGAAGGTCTGAGATGCGGTCGGTAACGCGGGTCCAGACGTCGATTACCTTATTAGACCTTTCCCGGTTGGTAATAATGCCTTTACGGTACTGATCTTCTATCTTGGCGACTTCTTCCTTTGCCTCTTTCAAAACATCCTGCTTGGCTTGGGGGATTACCAGGTCGTCGATACCTATCGACATACCGCCGAGCGTCGACATCTCAAAGCCGAGCTTCTTAATGTCGTCCAGTAGCTGAATCGTGCGGTTATGCCCGAACCGCTTGTGGCAGTCGCTGACAATGCTGCCCACGCTACTCTTATTAAGCTCTTTATTCACGAATCCGAAACCCTCCGGAAGCCGCTGGTTGAACATTATCCGTCCGACGGTAGTGGCAATAATCTGCGTGCCTGCTTTAGGCCTTCCCTCGTCAGAATCGTACACATTATTGATTCTCAGTTTGATCTTGGCATGCAGCTCTATCGCCTGGTCTTCATACGCTGCCAGCGCCTCGTCCGCAGACGAAAACAGCTTGTTCTCGCCTTTTACGTTCGATTTCTCTTTGGAAAGATAGGATAATCCCAATACGATATCCTGCGTGGGGGTAACAATGGGTTTGCCGTGGGCGGGGGAAAAGACGTTGTTTACGGAAAGCATGAGGATCTTGGCTTCCATCTGTGATTCGACGGAAAGGGGCACATGCACCGCCATCTGGTCGCCGTCGAAATCTGCGTTAAAACCGCTGCAGACCAACGGATGTATTTTGATCGCTTTGCCTTCGGTCAGGATGGGCTGGAATGCCTGGATACTCAAACGGTGCAATGTAGGGGCGCGGTTCAGCAACACCGGGTGGTCCTTAATTACCTCATCGAGGATATCCCAGACTTCGATACGGCCGTGGCCGACCATCCTGCGCGCATGCTTTATCGTATGTACAAAACCTTTCTCTTTCAGTTTTTTGATGATAAAAGGCTCAAACAATTCAAGGGCCATCTGCTTGGGAAGCGCGCATTCTGAAAGCTTCAGCTCGGGGCCGACCACAATTACCGAACGGCCTGAATAGTCGACGCGTTTACCGAGCAAGTTCTGGCGGAAGCGCCCCTGTTTCCCTTTAAGCATATCAGAAAGAGATTTTAATGGCCTATTATTGGACCCCACTACGGCCCTTCCGTGTCTGCCATTGTCCAAAAGTGCATCCACCGCTTCCTGTAACATGCGTTTCTCGTTACGGATAATGATTTCTGGCGCGCTCAGTTCAATAAGCTTGTGCAGCCGGTTATTGCGGTTAATCACCCTGCGGTACAAATCATTCAGGTCAGAGGTAGCAAATCTTCCGCCCTCCAGCGGGACCAGCGGCCTCAAATCAGGCGGGATTACGGGCAATGCCTCAAGTATCATCCATTCAGGCTTATTCCCGGATTTTCTGAATTCTTCGACGATCTTCAAGGACTTGAGCGCCTTGCGGTTATTCAAGAGCCCTTTCGATTTCTCAAGGTCTCTCCGTAATTTACGGCAATAGGCATCCAGGTCAATCTCTTTGAGCAGGTCACGTAAGGCCTCAGCGCCTATTTTTGCCTTGAATTTTGAACCGTACTTCTCAAGCGCTTCCTGGTATTTGTCTTCGGATAAAAGCTCTTTCTTTTTTAAGGGTGTACTACCCGGATCGACAACGATGTATTCCTCATAATAAATTACTTTTTCAAGATCCCTAAGGTTAATATCGATTAGCGCGGATAACCTGCTGGGCACGACCTTAAAATACCAAATGTGGGTTACGGGCGCTGCCAACTCAATGTGGCCCATTCTCTCGCGCCGTACCGTTGAGCGGTCGACGGTAACCCCGCAGCGGTCGCAGGTGATATTCTTGAATTTCTGCCCCTTATATTTTCCGCAGTTACATTCCCAATCCCGCACAGGCCCGAAAATCCTCTCACAGAAAAGGCCGTCCTTTTCAGGCTTCAAAGTACGGTAATTAATGGTCTCGGCTTTCCTGACTTCTCCTTTTGACCACGACCGCATCACCGAAGGCGAAGAAATTTTTACTGAAATGAGGTCAAATATGGTAGTCTCTTGCATTATTTTACCTTTTCTGTGCGCACATCAAGGCACAAGCCCTGCAATTCCTTCATTAATACATTGAATGATTCGGGAATCCCGTGGGTCAGCCGCTGCTCGCCTTTCACAATAGCTTCATAGATACGCGTCCTTCCTGAAACATCGTCGCTCTTGACCGTAAGCATTTCCTGCAAGGTAAAGGCGGCGCCGTATGCCTCAAGGGCCCATACTTCCATCTCGCCCAGTCTCTGCCCGCCGAATTGCGCCTTGCCGCCCAGCGGCTGCTGGGTTACAAGCGAATAAGGCCCGATAGAACGTGCATGGATCTTTTCATCGGCCAGATGGATAAGCTTCATCATATAAATACAGCCTACGGTGACTTTCTGGTCAAAGGCCTCCCCGGAATAACCGTCATAGAGTGTTACTTTTCCGTCTTCGGGAAGGTTCGCTTTCTTAAGTAATTCTTTGATTTCGTTTTCAGAGGCCCCGTCAAACACCGAGCTTATCGTCCATACGCCTAAGGCCTTCGCAGCCCAGCCAAGGTGTGTCTCCAGGATCTGCCCGACATTCATACGCGAGGGAACGCCTAAAGGGTTTAACACAATATCGACAGAGGTACCGTCTTGAAGATACGGCATATCCTCATCGGGAAGAATCCTGGCTACCACTCCCTTATTCCCGTGCCTTCCGGACAATTTATCCCCTACGGAAACCTTTCGCTTGGTCGCGATATAGGCAACCACTCGTTTCAAGACCCCGGGAGGAAGTTCATCGCCCCGTTTGACTTTTTCAATTTCCTGCTCCTGTTCGGCTAACAATTCCTGAATCTGCTCTTCATACGAAGCCGCCAAAATCTTTGCTTCTTCGTTATCGCTGAAATCCGCCTTCTCAACCCTGGACTTATCGATACCCAGCAACTGTGCAAGACGGACTATTTTCTCATTCCTTAAAAATTCTACCTCTTCCTTATAATAGGCCTTCAATTCCCTGATCTTGGCCGTTTCTTTAGACTTTTCTTCCTTTGACTTCCTCCCCCGTTCTTTTCTTTGAAATACATGCACATCAATAACTACCCCTTCAACTCCCGGAGGCACGGTAAGCGAGGTATCACGGACATCGGATGCCTTCGCGCCAAAAATCGCACGCAAAAGCCTTTCTTCGGGCGAGAGCTCGGATTCTGTCTTGGGCGTCACCTTGCCCACGAGGATATCGCCGGGATTAACTTCTGCACCTACGCGTACGATACCTGTAATATCAAGGTTCTTCAGCGCTTCTTCGCTGACATTGGGGATATCCCGCGTAATCTCCTCATTGCCGAGCCTGGTCTCAACTGCCTCGATTTCAAATTCCTTTATATGTATAGAGGTAAAGACATCCTCTTTGACTAATCGTTCATTGATAAGAATGGCATCTTCGAAGTTATACCCTCTCCAGGACATGAATGCCACGGTCAGGTTCTTGCCTAATGCCAGCTCGCCATCCTTGGTGCTTACCCCGTCTGCGATTACCTGGCCTTTTTCAACATGATCTCCAAGCTTAATACAGGGCCTTTGATTAAGGCAGGTATCTGCATTGGTCCGTAAGAATTTTTGCAACGGGTACGTGGTCTTGCCCACCGTAATCGAAGAGCCGTCAACGCTGATGACCCTGCCGGATTCCTGCGCAATGACAACGGCACCTGAGTCATACGCCGCTTTTGCCTCCATGCCCGTTCCCGCTATCGGCGGTTCGGTGATCATCAGAGGGACTGCCTGCCTTTGCATGTTTGAACCCATCAGCGCCCTGTTGGCGTCGTCGTGCTCGAGAAAAGGAATCAAGGACGCAGCCACCGAAACAAGCTGCCTTGGAGACACATCCATATATTCGACATCTTTTGGATGGACTTTGGGAAAATCCCCTTTAAAACGGCAGGAAACCTCCCGCTCCAAGAAATTACCTTCGCTATCGATCGGCACATTTGCCTGCGCGATCATTTTATCCTGTTCGATATCTGCGGTTAAATAATCGATCTTGCGGGTCACTCGGCCGTTCTCGACTTTACGGTATGGCGTTTCAAGAAATCCCAGGTCATTTACCCGCGCGTAGGTGCTTAAAGAAGCAATCAGGCCGATATTGGGCCCTTCCGGCGTTTCTACGGGGCAGATCCTTCCATAATGAGACGGGTGAATATCCCTTACCTCAAAACCGGCACGCTCGCGCGACAAGCCGCCCGGGCCGAGGGCACTGAGCCTTCTTTTATGGGTAATCTCTGCAAGAGGGTTAACCTGGTCCATAAACTGCGAGAGCTGGCTGCGGGCAAAAAAATCGTGTAATTGAGTCGAGAAAAGCTTGGAATTAATGAGTGAATGGACGTTGAGGTTTTCAAAATCCGATAGCACGCTCACCCGCTCCCTAATGGAACGCTCAACCCTGCTTAACCCGATCCTCACCTGATTCTGCACGAGCTCGCCGACTGTTTTGATGCGGCGGTTCCCTAAATGGTCTATATCGTCTATCCTGCCTTCGCCTTCCTTTAATTTGATCAGGTATTCTATAACCTTGACTACGCTGGCAGAATCAAGGATCCTCTGGTTGAGGGAAACCTCCATGCCCAGTTTCCGGTTTAAAATGAACCTCCCTGCCCTCTCTAGGTCATAACGGGCAGTGTCAAAAAATAATCTATAAAATAGTTCCTCGGCGGCTTCCTTGGTTACCGGCTCGGTCGGCCTCATTTTCCGGTAAAAATCAAGGTAGGCCTCTTCCTTGTTCTTTGTGTAATCCTTTTTTAACGTATTTATGATTTCCGGGTGTTCTTTGCCGAAGGCCTGGTGTATTTCCTGGTCGCTGCTGAAGCCCAAAATCCTTAATATCTGCGTGGCCGGGAAGTTTCTGCGCCTGTCGACATACGCCACGATAGTTTCGGACAAATCATATTTAAACTCAAGCCATGCCCCCCGCGAAGGAATAATGCGGCCGTAAAAAATCTTCTTGCCGGTTGGATGCTCCTCTTCTTCAAAACAGACGCCGGGAGAACGCTGTAACTGGCTTACCACGACGCGCTCGTCCCCGTTGATGATGAAACTGCCTGTATGCGTCATCAAAGGGATTTCTCCGAAATAGGCATCCTGTTCTTTCGTCTCTTTCGGGGTAATCAGCCTGAATTTTACTTTAAGCGATGAGCCGTACGTCAAAGACCTTCTCTTGGACTCGGCAATGTCGTATTTGGGGCTGCCCAGGTTATAGCTTATAAATTCAAGCCGTATTGAGCGGTTAGGGCTCTCGATCGGAAATATGTCCTCCAGCACCTCCTGCAACCCCGCATGCTTCCTGTCCTGCGGCTGGACATCCATTTGAAGGAAATCGACGTATGAAGCCGTCTGTATATCCAGGATATTGGGGAGCGGGTAGACCTCTTTTATTTTTGCAAATGTCTTTCTCTTTAGCATATCCGTTGCTCTCTCGTGAACAGGTACTGCTATGACTATTTCAGCTCTACGGTTGCGCCGGCGGCCTCAAGCTTCTTTTTCATTTCTTCCGCCTCTTCCTTGGTAACGCCTTCCTTGACCGGTTTGGGTGCCGCATCTACCAGATCCTTGGCTTCCTTTAAACCGAGGTTCGTAAACGCCCTTACTTCTTTGATTACCGCGATCCGGTTAGAGCCGGGATTAGCAAGCACGACGGAAAACGTGGTCTTTTCTTCCTGTGCCGGCTGTGCCCCGCCTTGAGCCTGCGCACCCATCATAGGAGCAGCCATCATCGGCATGTTGGCCTGGACGCCGAATTTCTCTTCGAGCGCCTTTACCAAATCAGACAATTCCAGGACCGTCATGCCTTCGATTGATTTGATTAATTCCTCTAGTTTCTCCTGTGCCATCTCTTCCTCCTTTTGCCTCTTTTTATTTTTTGATTATGAACCTGTTTCTTTTTTCTTTTTTATCTGATCAAGACAAATGACGAACTTATTGAGTGTCCGATGAAGCACCATTACGATCCCGGTTATCGGCGATTTAAGGCCGATTACGACTTGCGTCCTTAACATTTCCTTTGAAGGCAGCTTTGCCAGTGCCTCGATATCTTTCTTCTCAAGAAGCCTTTCTTTAAGGAACCCTCCCTCCAGCTGCAGTTTTTCGTGTTCCTTGCTGAACGTATAGAGTACCTTGGAAGCATTCACCGGGTCGTCATTGACAAATATGAAACCACAGGGGCCGTTCACAAAAGCAGCCAGGCCTTCCCATTGAGAGCTCTTCAATATCCTGCGGGCGATTGTATTCCTGACCACGAAAAGATTGACTTTGAAATCGCTTAAAGACTGGCGCAGCATATTCAACTCAGGGCCTGAAAGGCCGGAGTACTTTACCACGAATACCGTATCCGCCGATTCAAGTTTTTCCTTGATGCGGTTGCCGGATATCTCTTTGAATAATAAACCTAATTTTTTCATATCGCTAAAGAGTAAGCCTAAAACCGGGGTTCATAGTCGAGGAAAGGAACATGCTCTTCACAAATTTGCCCTTTATCGAAGCGGGCTTGGCTTCGTGTAACGCATTGATAATACACAATGTGTTTTCAAAAAGCTTGTTTTCATCAAACGAAAACTTGCCGACCGACAGATGTATGCCGCCGCTCTTGTCCACCCGAAACTCCACTTTTCCCCTGCGTAAGTCTTCAATGGCCTTGGCTATATCATTGGTAACAGTACCTGTCTTTGGGCTGGGCATAAGCCCGCGCGGGCCTAATACCTTTCCAAGCTTGCTTAAGTCTTTCATCATGTCGGGCGTTGCAATCACGTTGTCAAAATCGAGAAATCCGGCTGCTACCTTATCAATCAGCTCAACCGAACCAACATAGTCCGCCTGCGCCTCCCTGGCTATCTTCTCGTGCTCCCCCTTACAAAACACTGCGATGCGCACTTTCTTGCCCGTCCCATGGGGAAGTACTACTGTGCCGCGCACCATCTGGTCGGACTTCTTGGAATCCACATTAAGCTGAAAATGCAGGTCCACTGATGCGTCGAATTTAGGCGGCACTGCCTTTTTTATCAACGCGATAGCTTCTTTAAGGGTATACGCCTTTGTGTGGTCGCTTAATTTCGACGATTCTTTATATCGCTTGCTTTGCTTCTTCATGACTTAGCCTTCTATAGCAATCCCCATACTCCTGGCAGTGCCTTCGACTATCTTGATTGCCGTGGTAATGTCGGAGGTATTGAGGTCTTTTATCTTGAGTCTTGCGATTTCTTCGACCTGTTTGCGGGTAACTTTTCCTATTGTTTCTTTACCGCTTATCCCTGAAGCCTTAGCGAGGTTTGCGGCGCGCTTAAGGAGGATTGAAGACGGGGGGCTTTTAATGATAAACGTGAAAGACTTGTCCTCGTGCACGCTGATTACTACCGGAAGCACCAGGCCCTCCCTGTCCTTGGTCTGGTCATTAAACTGCTTACAAAACTGCATGATGTTGACGCCGTGCTGGCCTAAGGCAGGGCCTACCGGAGGCGCTGGGTTTGCCTGACCCGCAGTTACGTGCAATTTAATCTGTGCAACGACTTTTTTAGCCATCCGTTATACCTTCTCGACCTGCCAATACTCAAGCTCAACGGGCGTAGACCTGCCGAAAATGGAGATGCTTACCTTCAGCCTTCCTTTTTCGGGATGAATTTCGTCGATTGTCCCGTTGAAGTTCATAAACGGCCCTTCCTTAACCCTTACCTGCTCCCCTTTTTCAAAAATCGTTTTAGGGCTGGGTTTGATTTTGGTCTCTTCGGTCCTCTTTAAAATACCCTGTACTTCGTCATCGGGCAAAGGAGTAGGTTTTTTGCCTAACCCGATAAATCCGGTGACCCCCCTGATTTTTTTAATCGCTGCATATGTAAAATCATTGAGTTCCATTTCCACCAGGATGTAGCCCGGGAAAAACCTGCGCTCTAGGATCTTTTTTTTGCCTCCCCTGACCTCTGAGATCTGCTCGGTAGGAATGATTACTTTGGATACCGAATCCTTTAGCCCCGAAGAAACGACCTTGCTTTCTATCACTGTTTTGACTTTATCTTCGGAACCTGTTTGTGTATGGATAATATACCAATGTTTCATAAGGCTACCTGAATACCACGCTCAAAAGCTTGGAAAGAAAAATATCTATTACCCCGATATATAACGCCATGATGCCGGTAATCACAATCACTACGTAGGTTGAACCTATAAGCTCAGAACGGCTCGGCCAGGAAACTTTATGCAATTCCTGCCTTACTTCCTGAAAGAACTGCGTCGTTTTTTTAAATAGGTTCATTTCGTTACTACCCCTTTTTGGTTCGACGTCTACACAGGAGCGGCAGGAGTCGAACCTGC
>JBFMDA010000010.1:0-37838 GCA_040754255.1 Candidatus Omnitrophota bacterium
AAAGAATTGCCTCCAACCAGCGCTTCAACCCAGCGGGAAGGGATAACGCCTTCATGGCCGACTCTGCCCAGAAGGAATCCAGATATCAAAACACCTCCCAGAAGAAGCGGCAATATCTGCAAAGCGAATCCCCATGTAGCCTGGGCCCAGTCTTTTAACTCGTGTTTCTTAAACCAGCTAAAAAGAGAGTATGCTAAAATTGCCAAGAAAAATCCCGTAATCCACCATTTAGAAGCATATATCAGGCTCCAAATCCCTGTGTCGCCCTCCAAAGGTTTACCCCAATTTGCGAAAACCAGCACAGCGACCATAGAGAAGAAATAAATAATATCTTTCCAAAGCGGCCTTATTGTTTTAACTTCGCCAAACTGAAGTTCTCCGGAAGCATGGCGCGTGCGTTCTTCCTTTAAAAATATAAGGTGCATTAATAAGCCGATGAAAACGCTAAAAACAACTGCACCTATGGCACGAGCTAGTCCTAGCTGCCACCCAAGGATGCGCGCAGTTAGAATAATAGCTAAAACATTTATGGCGGGACCCGAATAAAGAAAAGCAATCGCAGGCCCAAGCCCAGCTCCTCTTTTGTAGATACCTGAAAATAGGGGTAGAACGGTACAGGAACAGACAGCGAGGATTGTTCCCGATACAGAAGCTACACTGTAAGAAAGAATTTTATTCGCCTTGGCTCCAAAATACTTCATGACAGAAGCCTGACTGACAAATACCGATATAGCTCCTGCTATAAAGAACGCCGGTACAAGACACAGAAGAACGTGTTCTCGGGCGTACCATTTAACAAGCGCCAAAGCCTCAAAGATTGCGTTAGTAAACCGCAGATTCTCAACCGGCAGGTAGAAGCACGCCAAGAACGCCGCAACGACATAAAGAATTTTTTTCCATTCCTTCATTTTTTACTCCCCCTGATGCTTCGAACCCGCTCAGCATTAACCCCGAGCAATGTCGAAGGGTTGATTATTTGGCAACAGCCCTGCCCAATCCTAATGGCTTTAATATTTACCAATGCGTCGGTTACTTTCTTATGCGCCGAAGCAAGGATTCGTGAAATAGTAGACTGATGAATTTTCATCTGCCTGGCTATCTTTGCCTGATCATATCCCTCAAGATATGATAACCGCAGGACCTCAAATTCATCCAAGTTGAGGATAACGCCTTCAAGCTCATTTCCGGATTTACACTGCGGCCTGAAACAACGCTCTCCCGGCTCACACGCCACCCATCTCGTTTTCTTAGGCCTCATCGTTATTGCCCCTGGTTATGCATACTTATGCATTATAAGGTGAAAAAATATATTGTCAATGAAATTTATTGACACAATTATCTTCTGGTAATCCCCTCACTGTTATCATGCTTACCCTCTTGCCGTCGCCGTATTGAGTACAGAGTGCTGTATGCGTTGAACGTAGAGTGTTATGCGTTGAGCGCGACCGGAGCGGGATTATTGCAGTTCAAAACTGACCATAATCTGGGCCTTGACGGTAATCTGGCCAAGCGCAATAGCGCCGGCGCCTTCGGAAGGCATCGCAGCATTCTGTACGACGTTCTGGGACATTGGCCCTCTATACCCTCTACCCCAGCCGCCAAAATACCCTGACCACCATCCAAACATCCCTTCCTGGATTTTATAGGGCTTGCCGACGGACTGGTTCAATTGCTTTGCCAGGTCATTGGCTTTCTCCTGCGCTGCCTTGATTGCAAGGGCGCGCGCTTCGTCCCTATGCTTCCTCAGTTCTGTGGTACGGAAGTCTATGCCATGGACGTAGTTTACGCCTGCATCAAGCACGCTGCTGAGCAGTTCCTCAAACTTGGCAGTATCTTTTAAGGTTATAGAAATATTCTTACGCACAAAATATCCGACAAAATCACGGTTTTCCCACTGGTCTTTATACCGCGGCTCAATGTTGATATAATCGGTCTGAATATATTTTTCCTCGACCTTAAGCTTCTTTGCAGCTGAAATAATCTTCTGCACTGCAAGGTCGTTCTCGCTTTTGGCCATATTGATATCTTTATTGCGTGTCTCTACGCCCAACGTAAGCACAACTTCATCAGGGACAACTTTTACCTCAGCTTCGCCTGTAACCATGATAAGCCGCGGCTCATTTAAATCCTGCGCCTGGGCTTGAAAACACAACAGCAGAACCAAGCTTATTGCCAAAGATCCCAGCCGGATTACTTTTCTCATTTTCGCCTCCTTATTATTGCCCGGTTAATTCCACTTTGTCGAAATACAGAACGCCCTTTGCCTGCGGTCGCGGCTCAAACTGGAAACTCTTTACCGGGTAATCAAGGGCGGCATTCTTATCGGCACTGTCCGGCTGCCAATCCCCGCGCGCGAAGAACTCATTCAAAGGGCAGACAATCTGTTTCCATCCTTTAAAATTATCCTCGACCATAAACCGCCACATCTCATTGCCGTTGTCCTTAATATCAAAGGCAATCATCGTTTTTGAATCGCTGCCGTACATATAGAACGTTATTGCCTTGACTTTCTGCCAATCAATTGAATCCGGTTTAAGTAGCCAGTCGGTATTTTTTGAATCAAGGCCAAACCCGCGGGCAACCCACATATACCCGTCCGGGATTGCATCGTATTTTATTCTAAGGGATTGGCTGCCTGAATATCTAATATCCCTTGCGCCCGTAACTTCTATCGAAGAGCCGCCCCCTGCCCCAAAATCAACTGTCCCGGCAGGCCCTCCCATAAGCATATTCTCAAAATCATCGAGCAAGATAGTGCGCGCCTGTACAAAAGACGCAATACCCAACACAAACCAGCACACCAGAAACACACAAAGTAGTTTCATCACTTCTCCTTTCGCAAAATATAAGATAAAAACATAATTCCGTACCAGGCAAAGATGCCGAGAAAGATCTCCGTAGGGAGCCGGTAACGCAGCTCTCCGTCAATATCGGTGAGTATATGCACAAATACGGTTGAGGCGATAAAAAGAAAAATGAGCAGGGGAAGCTTTTGCCTGCGCCACACCTCAACCAAGAGGCCGATGTAGCCAAGAGGGAAAATAAGATAAAATATGATGTTGGCGATAAACTGGTGCCGTCCGGAAACGCCTTGCGGGTAGGCATCAAAGAAAAAAGTACTAAAGCGTTTCTTTGTTGCTGACAGGTAACGGGAGGGCCTCTCTAAAGCCCAGCGGATAAAATGGCTCACCGGGGCCCTATTGTTCACCAGATACCTGCCTGCCTGATCAGGGTCGGATAATGAAATGCTTTTTGCCAGAACGATTGAGTAATCCGAAGAAAAAACCGGCTTTGAGAACAAAGCATAATTCCTGATAAGCCACGGCATGAATAAGAATGCTATCGTGGCGCATAAAACCGCAAGGCCTGCCAACATCTTCTTTTTTAAAAAGCGGAACGCGTATACAAACCAGGCAAGGGCAAAAGGGATAAAAGCCAAAAAAATAGTCCGGCATAATGCGGCGAGGCTCAGGAAAACGCCGCAGATAACAACGTTCTTCATTGAATATTTCAAGAACAGCTCTTTAAAGGACAAAAATACTGCGATAATCAGGAAGAAGTAGAGAGCCTCGGAATACAGCTGGATAGAGGTGAGTATGAAATGGGGGTTACAGGCATAAAAAAAGGCGGAAATAAAAGAAATCTTTCTATTGACGAACAAATATTGCGCCAGGAAAAATATGAGAATACTGTTAAGCGAATCAAGGAGTATCTGAGGGATAAGGAATGAATATACATGATACCCGAAAAGCATGTAGAAGACCGATAAAAAAAGCGGATACAACGGAGGATGAGTCTCTGAGCCCGCGACCGGGGCAAGCGTGCCGTAGTAGGATACGCTCTGGGCCAGATTATTATACCTGTCCCTGTCTCCTATGATTTCATCGGTAGAATAACCGGCGCCTAAAAACGGCTTTCCGTCAAGGACCGATTGTGCGTGAGGATCAAAGTTGAGGTAGTAGATTGCCGTAAAAAGCCTTAACGCTACCGCAAGAAGGAATACAAGCAGCAGAAGCTTTTTGACCTCCTTTTTTCTATCCGGCATGGAAGACGAGTCTGTCCGCATACAAAACCTCTCTTGCGCACGCCTTGAGTTTTAGTTTTGATTTCACGGTTTTAAAAAACTCTAAGGCTCCGATATAAAGCTCCCTCATTGTTAACCATACTTCAAATGCCGTAGAGCTTCCTTCAAAGATGCCGAAGCGGCCTAAGGCATACGTATCCCTTACACAGCTGCTCCACGGCCTGGACACTACTGCTGCATCATAGCCTGCATCCTTGACCATGTTTTTTAATTTCGCGTTGCACTCGCCAAACGGGTAACTGAATAGGTTAACCGGCGACCCCAGCATTTTCTCAATAATTACTTTAGAATCAGCTATCTCCCTGTTAAGGATCCTGACTAATTTAATGCCTTTTAAGGGGCTATGGCTTATGGTGTGGCTGCCTGCAGAAACCAGGCCTGATTTCTGCATCCTGCGGATCTGTTCCCATGTTAATTTATGGGGCCGGCCTACATATTCGGTGACCACAAAAACGGTCGCCGTAAAATCATAGGCCTTTAGGACCGGGTATGCGTAAAGATACGTATCTTCATTTGTATCGTCAAAAGTAATCGCGATTGCTTTAGGAGGAATGGGCCTTTTTTCCCGCAGCATCATTGCCAGCGCTTCAAGGGGTATTACTGAATAATGATATGTATCGAGCAACTCCATTTGCTGCCGGAAGGTATGAGTTGAAACACTCAGTTTGTCCTTGGGGTTTGCATTTGGCTTAACTGAATGATACATCAGTACACGGGTTTCCAGGCATAGCCAGCCTGCCAGATAAAGCAACGCTGCGCTGCTAACCACAATTATGGCAATAACTTTTAACCACTTCCCCATAGTTTAATTATAGCAAAATTTTGAGGATTGGAAGCATATTTTATGAAATAGCCTCAACCGTTATTCTACCTGCCGGGCACTGAATACGCACCCGCAAAAATGTTGCCGGTAAATCTGCTGCTCTCTGGAGAACTGCATAGCCTTCTTAAAACCATCTTCTGTCTTAAAGTCGTAATCGAGGAACATGTCCTTATCTACAGATTTTCCTATGCGGGATATTAATCCGCTTTCCTTATGCGGGCTGATGGTAAGGGTAGTGGTAAAATACGCAAGCCCCGCATCAAGCGCCTTGCGGTAGGAAGCCTCAAGCCTCATCTGAAAACATGCCTGGCAACGCCTGCCTCCCTCCTTTTCCTGCTCAAGTCCTCTGACAGCAGCAAACCAGGATTGCGTATCATACGAGCCTTCTTCAATAGTAAAATGCAGCTTGGCTGCTACCTCCCGGGCGGCTTCAAGGCGCCTGCGGTATTCCTCTTGCGGATGGATGTTGGGATTATAAAAAAAGCCTGCCACCTCAAAGCCTTCGCGCTGCAATCGTTGGGCGGTTGCGCTTGCGCATACGCCGCAACAGATATGAAGAAGTATTTTTTTGTTCATCTGGTAATAAAATCCTTCGAGCCGGTAAAAAAAGACCCTCCCAAGTGATAGATAAGCTTCACCTTCTCGGTATTCCAGACATCTTTGAACAGTTCCTCTTCTGCCTTCGCATAAATCACTTCTCCTACGAATAGGGTATGGTCTCCGAAAGGACGCGTATCCCGTACATAACACTCAAGATACCCGATGCATTCCAAGATAAGAGGCGCCTTCGTGAGCTTATCGGCCCTTAAAGGAGTAAGGCCGGCCTGCGTAAATTTATCGGCATCCCTGCCCGAAACCCTTCCGCAATGTACTACTTTGTCTAAAATACTGAAATCCGGCACATTAATCACAAACTCTTCGGACTTTCTGATAAGTTCGGTAGAGAGGTGCTGATTGGCTAACGAGATACCGACCAATGGGGGCCTATGTGAAAGGGGCACCTGCCAGGTAACCGTAATGATATTTGCTGTGTCTTTATACAAAGAGGTTACCATAACCACGTTACCGCTGTTAATCAAACGCAAGTACCTGTCTTTGGGGACCTCGATCTTCATGGCTTTCTCCTTTAGAAAGTTAACATCATCCCGTCATAGGCACACACAACCTCTGTGCGCAGTTCTCGGGTCAGCTGCTGCGCAAGGATAGAAGGCTTTGCAGAAAGCATGCTCATGCCGAAATGCGACAGGATTGCCTTCCGGGGCCTGATAGCAGCGATTATACATTTCGCATCATCAAGCGATAGGTGGTCAATTTCCGGCCGAGGCTTAAAAAACACTACCCCTATGATTAATACGTCTGTTTTGTAAAACGCTTCCAACCCTTTAAAGTAACGGGTATCACTCAATAATCCGATGGTTTGGTTGCCGAGCCTGAACTTAAGCCCGTAGGTCTCAACGTTATGGATATGCAAAGGAGAGGTACGAAAAATAAAATTACCCGCTTCATACGTCTGTTCCGGACGAAGCAATTCAATCTTCTCCGGAAACGTGCGGACATAGCGCAAGATAACAGGGTCATCATCGAGTGCGTCTTTTGGGCAGAAGACCGCTCCCTTCTTTTTGAACCCCCCTTCGGTCATCGCTTCTATCATTACGTTGATATCGCCGCAATGGTCAAGATGCCGGTGCGTAAGCACGATAGCGTCCAATTGCGAAGGGTCAAGCTTGGGCCTGCTGGCATTACAACGGACAATACTCCCCGGTCCGGGGTCAATTACTACATCGGTACCCCCGCTTGAAACCCATATGCCGCCCGATGCGCGCAGCTGCTTTATCATCACAAAGCGCGCTCCCGCAGTCCCTAAAAATTTAAGGAACGTTCCCGTATCTTCTTTTTTTACTCTTCTAACCATAGCTTGCGCAGTTCTTTGTTTATGTGCGCCATTTCAGAAGACGTCAAATTTGTCTTATATGACTCTTCGCTCTCCCTGGCGATGCGCCTCTTCTGCTTGAGGGTAAGGAATTGCTCGACACTCACCATTGTAACGCCCAGGGACCGAACAAAGAACCTGATTTCCCTATCGTCGGATACCACTATTACGTTCTTCGGATTCGCAGCCTTTGCCGCCAACTGTTTTATCCGTTCGTCTGCCGATTCTTCATGCGAATACAGGACCTCAATCTCTTCATGCGGCTTTCTCTGGTAGGGCGCGCGTGGGTAGCCATCAAAGACCAACATGACGGTATTGCGGCTGCTCCCGCAGAGTTTTCCGATCCGTATTGTTTCGGCGAGGAGGAGCTCTGGTTCCTTGTGGCGAACGTGTGCGGGCGGGGTAAACGCTGCATGTCTTACGACATTATACCCGTCTATGATGTACTGTAAGGACATAAATGAGGCCCCCTATCGCTGCATAGACGAGCAGGAAGAAAAACCCGATCAACGACATGGCAAAGCTTAAGTCTTTGGACACTGCGGCCTTTGAAAAGAAATAAATGGTAGAGGCGTCGCGTAAGCCCAGGCCTCCGATAGAAATAGGTAAAAGGGTAATTGCGCCGATGATAGGAAGAAATACAAAGAAATAGGCAATGTGGATGTTGATGCCCAGGGCCTGCGCTATCACATAATTGGTGATAGGCGCCACGATCTGTATGAGCAGGGAAAGCGCTACGTTTTTTACAATGATGCTTTTGTGATGCTTGAAAAAGTGTATCTCTTTATGGAGGTTGGTAAAAAGCTCTCTTACCTTACCGGCGTTGGGAGAATGGAGCAATTTATTGATCTTGGAAAAAAAGAAGCTGTTAAACAATACCAAAAGCACCGCACACAAAATTCCTGCAATAATCGCGACTGCCCAGAAGACCCCGCTATCCTGCACAAATCTCCAGCCAAAGAATAACGCAAGCAGTGTGACAATGACCAACCCCACATAACCGCTTAGGCGGTCAAGAAGCACTGTGGCTACGACCTCCGCCGGCCTCTTGGTATGCGCGGCAAGGTCTACGCTCCTGACCAGATCCCCTCCGATTGTAGAAGGCAGAAAGACATTAAAAAAAACACTTCCCGCAAATGAGGTAACTACCCGCTTGTGGGGAAGATGGATTTCGACCGCTTTCAGCAGCATCTTCCATCTCCAAAAACACAAGAAATAATTAACCGAGAAGATCAAAAGGGCAGCCAAAAGAATCAGCTTGTCAGAACGCTTGATGACCGAGACAAGGCTGTGCACGTCCACCTGCCGAAACAAAAAAACCAGCAAGATAACCGTAATGCTGATTCTTAAAATAAGGGCGGATGCTCTGCGTATGAAACTCATGGGCCTCGTATCAGATTGTAGTGAATTCGCGGCCGGTCAGTCGCGTATGCGCTTCCAGGTACTTGGCAGTGGTGCCGGCAATCACCGCATCGGGCAACTGGGGCGCAGGAGGCCTCTTGTCCCAATGCAGGCTTTCAAGGTAATCCCTGACAAACTGTTTATCAAAGCTTGGCTGGGGCTTGCCTTCTTCGTAGGTTTCGCTGGGCCAGAAACGCGAGGAATCCGGGGTCAATATCTCGTCAATAAGCACCAATTCATTATTGTAAATACCGAACTCCAACTTTGTATCGGCGATGAGTATCCCTTTTGAAAGCGCGTAATCGTGGGCCTTTTTATAGATTGCAAGGCTAATCTCCCGGATCTGAGCGGCACGTTCGTTTCCCAGGGCAGCTTCAACGTATGCGAAATCGACATTTAGGTCATGGCCTGCCTCTTCTTTTGTCGAGGGAGTAAAAATCGGCTGCGCTAGTTTTGATGATTCGCGCAAGCCTTCGGGCAGGCGTATGCCGCATACTGATTGGGTTTTTTGATATTCCTTCCAGCCTGAGCCGGACAGGTACCCTCTTACCACGCACTCCACGGGCAACGGTTGAGTTTTGATTACGAGCATCGAACGGAATTCAAGGTCAGAACGGTATTTTTTTAAACTGGCGGGGTAGGCTTCGACATCAGCTGCGATAAGATGGTGGGGGATGATGTCCCTGACAAAATTAAACCAAAAACAGGAAAGCGCAGTCAACACCTTTCCCTTATGCGGGATCCCGCATGGCAGTACCACATCAAACGCAGAGATCCTGTCAGTAGAGATAATAAGCAGCTTATCCTCAACTTCGTATACATCCCTGACTTTCCCGCGCTTGAACAGTTTTAGGTCTTTAAAGTTCGTAGTGAGCAAGACGCTCATGTCCATAGCTTCTCCCTTAATGCGTATTTGTGTATGCGTGGAAACGCTGTTTCAGCAATTCGAATTCCTGCCGCAGCTCTTCAGGAAGGCCTTTCTTGAACATATTAAAAAAGAGCCGTATCCCTTTAAACTCTTCAAGCCACGCTTCTTTGTGTATCTCGAAAAGTTTTTTCATGGCCCCTTCTTCAAGCCTTATCCCTGTCATATCCAGGTCGCTAAGGTGGGGTATATACCCTATGGGGACCTGCTGCGCACTCACCTCATTGTTACAGCGGTCAAGGATCCATTCCAGCACCCTTAGATTCTCCCCGAACCCCGGCCAGATAAATTTTCCGTGCGCATCTGTCTTGAACCAGTTCACGTGAAAAATCTTGGGAGGGTTTGACATTTTCCTGCCCATCATAAGCCAGTGCCTGAAGTAATCGGCCATATTGTACCCGCAGAAAGGAAGCATTGCCATAGGGTCGCGCCTGACCTGGCCAAGCTTTCCTACCTGGGCAGCGGTGAGCTCAGATGCCATTGTTGCCCCCACGAATACGCCGTGCTGCCAGTTAAATGATTCATAGACCAACGGCGCAAGATGAGAACGCCGCGTGCCGAAGATTATCGCCGAGATTGGGACTCCGTGATGCTGCTCCAGGCGGAATGATGCCGAAGGACAGTTGCTAATCGGAGTGGTGAAACGGCTGTTAGGATGCGCGCCTTTGATTATTGCGCCATGATCGTCTTTCCTGCCGGGCTTCCAGGAATTACCCAGCCAGTCTATTCCTTCTTCGGGCACAGGGCCATCAGCGCCCTCCCACCAGACAGTGCCGTCGGGCTTAAGCAGCACATTGGTATAAATAGTATCTTTCTTTATTGTTTCGCTCATATTCGGGTTTGATTTTGAGTTAGTCCCCGGCGCAACACCAAAAAAACCCGTCTCAGGATTGATCGCCCATAACGAACCGTCTGAATCCACCCGCATCCAGGCAATATCATCGCCTACAGTCCAAATCCTGTACCCTTTGCGTTTAAGGCCCTCCGGAGGGACAAGCATGGCAAGGTTGGTTTTTCCGCAGGCGCTCGGAAACGCACCGGCAATATATTGAATACGGCCGTTGGGCTCTTCAATCCCCATAATCAGCATATGTTCGGCAAGCCAGTGTTCTTTGTGCGCAACAAAACTGGCAATCCGTAATGAGAGGCATTTTTTTCCGAGAAGGACATTGCCTCCGTAGCCGGAATTCACGCTCCAAATCGCATTATCCTGCGGGAAATGTAAAATCAATCTTTTACTGATATCTAATTCCGCCTTGGAATGCAGGCATTTAGTGAACTCACCGTCAGCTCCCAGGTGCTTGAGCACCTCTTCGCCTACCCTGGTCATTATCATCATATTCAAAACCACATAAATGGAGTCGGTGAGCTCCACCCCAATCTTACTGAACGCAGAGCCTACCGGCCCCATGGAAAACGGGATTACGTACATAGTCCGGCCTTGCATTGAACCCTTGAAATACCGCTTTGCGTTACGGTATGCCAATGCAGGAGACATCCAATTATTCGTCGGGCCTGCATCCTTTTTGCGCTTACTGCAGATAAAAGTAAGGTGCTCTGTGCGGGCTACATCGTCTTGGGCAGTGCGGTGCAAAAAACAACCCGGCAGTTTCTGTTGATTCAGCTCTATAAGCTCTCCGGTAGCTATTGCTTCCTTCTGGAGGCGGTGCTTTTGTTCTTCAGAGCCGTCGATTAAGACGATGGTATCGGGTGCACAGAGTTTCACCATCTTCCTCATCCAGGCAGACAACTTTTTATTATGGATATGCAGCTTATTCATCTGTGATTAAAGGTAGCAGTGGGCCGAATGCGCGGCTACGGCACCTTCAGCGCAGGCAGTGACAACTTGATAAAGGCTTTTTTTGCGGCAGTCGCCGCAGGCAAAGAGCGCCTCTTGCGAAGTCTTCATCCGGTCATCAGTCATTATAAACCCTTCTTTATCCATTTCAACCTTACTCTTAAGAAAACCGGTATAGGGGATAATCCCCACAAATACAAAAACCCCATTACATGCCACAGTAGAAAGAGAATCGTTTTTTAGATTTTTTACCTTCACCCCTTCGACCCTGTGCTCTCCGGTTATTTCTTCAACAACGCTGTCCAGCACAAAATCGATCCGCGGATTTTTTTTCACCTTCTCCTGGAGTATTAAGGATGCGCGCAGTTGTTGCCGCCGGTGCACTATGGTAACTTTCTTTGCGTAGCCGGTCAGGTGCAGCGCCTCTTCCAGTGCTCTGTCACCGGCACCCACCACCACCACTTCTTTGTCCTTAAACATGGGCGCATCGCAGGTAGCGCAGTAAGAAACGCCTTTGCCTATCAATCTTACCTCTCCCGGCACCTCTAAGCGCTTATATCCTGCGCCCGATGCAACAATCACGGCCTTTGATTCGTATGTGAGGCCTTCAGCTTTAATTGTGAATAACGGTTGCTGTCCGGCCGTAGATACATTGATTTCCGTCACCTCTTCGGTCTTTATATCAACGCCGAGCTCTGTCACCTGTGCTTTCATCCTCTCGATGAAATCAACCGTAGAGATGCCTCCGGGAAAACCCGGAAAGTTTTCGATGGATGAAGAAAGGATGATCTGCCCCCCTACGGCCAGTTTTTCAAAAACTATCGTGCGCAGGCGGTAGCGGCCGGCATATAGTGCCGCAGTCAAGCCGGCAGGGCCGGCGCCGATGATAATCACTTCATATGCGGGATCATTCATGTAACTGTCTTATTTGCCTTGATGAAATTATTTATTGACCGGTCGTATGTCTGTTCGAGCCCGGAAGAGAAATAACAGGCAGGAAGCTGCTTTTGCGCCCGATGGTAAGAAATGCATTCGCAACAGACGCCCTTTCGGGAACACGGCTCATAGCTACAATTGCAATTCGCACGATTTTGTGCTTGATTGATGCATTTTTTCATTTTTCGATGCCTGCTTCATGGCGGCCAGCTTTTTCCTGACCGATATTTTTTTAAACAGGGATGCATAATCGATTATCAATTTCCCCTGGAGATGGTCGATTTCATGCTGCATTACACAAGCCAATAAGTCTTCTGCATTGATGGATATAGGCCTGCCGTCCTCATCCTGCGCTTGTATCACTACATTCTTGGCGCGCTTGACTTTTACACAAACCCCGGGCACGCTAAGACAGCCTTCCTCTATAGCCTGTGCCCCCTGCTTCCTGGCAATAACGGGGTTTATCAACTTATAGAGGCCGCTGCCGATATCCGCCACTATCATTGCCTCGTCAAACCCTACCTGCGGCGCAGCCAAGCCTACTCCTGACTCTGCATACATAAGGCGGGCCATTTGGCTTAAGATAGCCCGGTGATATTTGGTTATTTTCCTCACCGGCCTTGCCTTTTTCCGTAAGGAGGTATCCCCATATACCCTAATTCGTAATGCGATTTCTTCCATCGACTTTTACTATTTTCGGCTTTATTTTCCCTGCCTGGCTTTCTTCTACCAGCCCGTACGCAACGATAATGATTTCATCGCCGAGACAGGCACCCCGCGCTGCCGGGCCGTTAAGGAAAATAACGCCTGACTTGCGCCTGCCTTTTATTGCGTACGTCTCAAGCCTTGCGCCGTTGTTAAGGTTGAGGATTTCTACTTTTTCTCCGGGAAGGATACCGGCCTTTTCCATGAGCAGTGCGTCTATTGTAATGCTTCCTTCATAAAATAAATTTGTCTGCGTGACCTTTGCGCGGTGTATTTTTGATTTCAGGACAGTTATCAGCATGGCTCTCCTTAACGTTGCTTAAGCGGCCTTTACGAGGCGGTAGGCCTGGCGGGCAATCATCAACTCTTCATTAGTAGGTATCACCAGTACCCGCGGTTGTTTCTTAAAAAATGAAAGCAGGCCGAGGCATATTTTTTTGCGGACCATCCCCTGGTTCTCGCCGATGCCGGCAGTAAACACCAGCGCATCGCATCCGCCCATAATCGCGGCATATGCTCCGATGTATTTTTTTATGCGGTATGCGAAGATTTCAATGGCAAGCGTAGCGCGTAAGGCGCCTTGGCGGCTCTTTTTTTCAAGCACCCTCATATCATTACTGACTCCGGAAATCCCTTTTAGCCCGCTTGCCTTATTCAAAATTTCATCCATTTCATGAGGGGTGAGTTTCTTTTTGGCCATAATATAGGTTATCAGGGCAGGGTCGATATCCCCGCAACGCGTCCCCATGACCAGCCCCTCAAGAGGCGTAAACCCCATGGAGGTATCGATTGACTTGCCTTCTTTGATTGCGGCAATGCTGCAACCATTGCCTAAATGGCACGTAATAATCTTAAGCGCGTGCAGGGGTTTTTTGAGGATGCGCGCGCACTCACCGGCCACATAGTGATGGCTGGTGCCGTGGAAACCGTATTTACGTATGCCGAATCTCGTATAGTATGCGTAAGGCAGGCCGTAGATATAGGCGTAATCCGGCAATGTCTGATGGAAGGCAGTATCAAATACGGCTACCTGTGTAGTGCCGGGCAGTAATTTCTTGCAGGCAAGTATGCCGGCTAAATTCGCCGGATTGTGCAAAGGGGCAAGCAGTGAACACTGCCTGATTTTACGGATCACCGCCGCATCGATTACCACGGTGTCCTTGAATTTCTCGGCACCGTGCACTACGCGATGGCCGACAAGGTCAACTCCGTCGATCCTGGACAGGATCATCCTGAAACCGGTATAGTGGTCCCTGATTTTTGAGCCGCGCTCTCCTATGCGCTCAATCTTACCCTGGGAGACCACCTTGCCCCGGGGCATCAAAAAAAGCTTGTACTTTATCGAGGAGCTGCCGCTGTTGATAACGAGGACTTTCATGGCTTATTGTGCCCTGATGGCAGTGACGGCAACGCAGTCAACGACGTCTTCGACGCTGCAGCCGCGGGATAAATCGCTGCAAGGTTTCTTAAGACCCAGGAAGAGAGGGCCAAGGGCCCGGGCGCCGGCAAGCCGCTGGGTTAATTTATAACTGATATTGCCGGAATTCAGGTCCGGGAAGATGAGCACGTTGGCCTTGCCGGCAACCGTGCTCTCGGGATATTTGATCTTGGCGACCTCCGGCACGAGGGCAGCGTCTACCTGCATTTCCCCATCCGCAAGCAAATCCGGGGCCATCTGGCGGATAAGGCCGAGCGTTTCGACAATATCGTCGAGTTCTTTGGCTCTTGCGGATCCTTTGGTAGAATAGCTTAAAAGGGCGATGCGCGGGATAAAATCAAGGACCTTCGCGGTCATCCTGGCAGCGGCAATAGAAATACAGGCAAGCTGGCGTTTGTTCGGCTCCGGGATGATGCCGCAATCGGCGAATACAAACGTCCCTTTCTCCCCGTAAGGGCAATGCGGCACTACCATAATAAAACAGCTGGTAGCAATAAGGAGTTTTTCGTCTATTCCCACACAATGGATGGCTGCGCGGGCCGTATCGGCAGTAGTGTGGCTTGCCCCGGCAACAAACCCATCAACCTTCCCTTCTTTAACCAGCATCGCTGCATAATAGAGCGGGTCCTCAAACAGCTTCTTTGCGGCTTCAAGGTCCACTCCCTTTTCCTTGCGCAGCTGATAATACTCTTGCACGTAACGCTCTTGTTCCCCGTGGTCTATCTTATCGGGAGAGAGCAAAATAACCTTTGCGATACCTTCCTTCTCGATAATCTTCGCCGCTTCGGCCACGCGTACGTCATTGTACTCGGGCAAGACAATGGTCTTTTGATTCGCAGCTGCCTTCTTCCTGAGTTTTGCGATGGTCTCCATAGCCTTCCCTTTTGCAGTTAAATGTGGGCTTCTATCTTCTTCCTTAAATCAGCCTTGGTTAACGCCCCTACTATCTGTTCCATTATTTTGCCTTTTTTGAAAAAAACCAATGTCGGTATGGACATAATGCCGTACCTGCTGGCAGTACGGGGGCTTTCGTCAATATCAAGCTTTGCTATCGTGAGGCGGGGATGGAATTCTTTGGCCAGTTCCTCAATAACAGGAGCGACAATTTTGCAAGGGCCGCACCAGGGCGCCCAAAAATCGACAAGCACCGGGGCGTCTGAATCCAAAACCTTCTCTTTAAAATTATGGTCGGTTAGGTGTACTATTGACATGAATAGAGATGGAATTTACGAAACAAGGATATAAGATATCATAAAAATAATTCCTTTGCAAGATATTTTAGCCTCTCGGCTTGTAGTTTTCAAGCGTGCGCGTACCTATAGCGCTCAAAAATGGAAGGCTTACTACCGTTTCTTAACCATAACCAGCATCATCTTAAAGCGTTGCGGGGCTTTCAGGGAATGAGGTTTGTTTGCGGGCAGAATTAACATCTGCCCTGCGCGTACCAGAAAAGCCTTTCCTCTTATATACATGCGTGCCTGGCCGTCTAAGACGTAGACCAGCGCATCAAAGGGGGCAATGTGCTCGCTTAAACCCTGGCCTTTATCGAAGGCAAACACGGTTACTGTCCCGGCGTCCTTGCTGATTATTGTCCGGCTCACTACCGCGCCTGCCTGGTAGCCAATTAATTCAGAAGGATCGATGATTTTTCCCAAAAGCTTCTTGCCCTTATTATTCCGCCGTATCAAATCAGCCTCCTTCAATAGCCATGTTGCTACTAGACTACCTTACATAAATTCTATACCGTAGGCGTTTAATTTTCAAGGGAATACTTGGATTTTCCAGGGCTTAGCCTGTTAATACTGTCTGAAAAATAACCACCCGTAAGCGCATCCAGCGAAGCGGTAAGTTCTTCAATCCGTAATTCCTTCTCTAGCCTTTTCTTCCTGTCTCCCAACGCAAGCGAGTCCATATCAATTTTTATCCTCAGCCTCTCGAAATACAATTTGGTGACACTGTCTAACACATCATCCCTTAATTGTGTAGTCAACCTTGATCTTACATCGATAGATGTCTGATCATTATTCCATATTAATTCGCTTAAGTCCCAGCTTATAGAAATATCCCATTCAATACTGCCCCGCCCCCTACGTAACGCATCGTCTTCAGTCTTAGTCGTTGAGCCGGTTTCCCAGTGCCATAAGTCAGCGTCATCATTTTTTACCCCGCACGTTATTTTTGGCAGCCACCCCTTACGCTGCACCTGTGCTCTCCAGCGCAGTATCTTTTCCGGGTCTACCTCTGCATACCGCATCGCAACCTCTTGTATTTGCTTTATGCTAGGCTCATTCTTCGAGTAACTTGACAAAAAACCGCCTTCTTGATTATCCGAATGTTCGCCCAAAGTCGCCTTAAAGATACCTTCTTCGCACGCTGCATACAAAACACCCGCCCCGTTTATTGCGATGCAATTGATTTTTTCACTGACGAGCCGCCAAGATATCTCTTCCCATCTTTTCTCACGAAAAAGGAAAATCCCCGACCGAGTCACCGCAAAAAGCTGGGATTTTTTATGCAACAGGAATTGCACATCCTGATGTAATAATCCGTGGCTAGGAACCCTACTCCAGGTCTTTCCTTTATCAAGACTAACATACACCCCCCTGGAAGAAGCAAGAAATGTTCGCCGGGCGTCACTCTCATCGATACAAAGGTAACGTAAGGTAAAATTATCGCCGATATTGTTTTCTTCTGAAGTCTCCTCACTAACCTCCTCTTCAGTCTCATCGTTTTGGCCGGTAAATAATTCAACCCAGGCTGATGTGTTGTCCTTACGCGCAAATAGCCCGCACGAACAAGTCACATACACATAATTACTATCCGTGCCCAGGTATGCGATATTACGCACGCGGCACTTACCGACTTTGCCTGCCTGCCTATTCCAGCTCCTTCCGTTATCGTGAGAAACAAATAGCCCCTGCGCAGTCCCCAGTATAACCCCATACGGAACAATTGCTACGCTGCTGCAATCCGATTCTAACGAATTTTTTCCCTTAAAAATCGTTTTCCATGAGCTACCTCCGTCAGGGCTAAATAAAAGCCCCTTGCTCGTTGCAGCATAAAGACGGCGGTGCTGCCTATCACCAAACGCCAAAACGTTCACCCTTGCGCCTTCTTTCACCGAACATAATAAATTCCAGCTTTTTCCGGCGTTATCGGTCTTTAGTATATGCCTTCCTGCGCCTGCGTAGATAATATCTTTTCTCTCTTCATCAATCAAAAGTGTACTCACTCGCATATTCCCTCTGCTGATTTCCTCCCAGGCAACTTCGGCTTTTAGGGGTACGGTAACAAATAAGGGGGAAAATAGGGCCATGACACATAACACTCCTCTCTGTATTCTCATCTTTCACCTCCTGACACAATAGACGAAAGCTGTAATAGAATCTCACTAAAATAATTTGCCTGTGGTATAATACCCCTATGGGCAAAGTGCTAGAATTGCTGTTAGCGTTGTCTTTAAAAGATTGGCTGATTATTGTTGCCTTTTGCGCGCTGCTTGTGTGCCTGCTTGAAATTCAGAGGCTTAAGAAACAGCTTGCATACAATTCCCGCAAGAGCCTTGCGCCCCAGCTTATGCTGGAATTATCCCTCAAAGAAACAGCCGAAGAGATGGGTATCTATCTGAAGAATGAAGGATTTTTTATCGCCCAACACATCAAGGTTGATATTCTAAAAATCGGTATCGATGACTATGGCTTCAGGAATGAGTTTATACTGGAATTTGAAGGTATAGAGGTCTTAAGGCCGAAAGAAAGGAAACGGCTTGCGTTTAAGGTTTTTGATAGAAACCATGTGTATCTGCAAGATGCAACCGAAAGATTGCTGCCCCATTTAGTCAGTCCTGCCTTTACAATCGTCGTATTCTACTCTAATATCGAAGGGGCGCGTTTTCGCGCCGAGTTTTCGAAAACACAATCCCTTTTCTCCTGCGAATCTGTCCGGCTGTTGGAAGAAAAACTCCAAGAATAAAGCGGGGTTTCCTGCAGTTAAGAAGCGTTGCGGCTTTTGGCTTGAGCGGCCTTGCGGATTCTTTTGTTATAGAAAGCCTTGAATCTCCTATAGGTACTCAGGATTGGCTCAAGCTCATTGAAATAATAGGTGTAATAAAAATAAAAGATATCTGGGTCCTGCCTCACAAGAGCCAGGCAGTCCTCAGGCAGGTTCTTCAGCGATCCGTGGTGCGTGGACGGGGCCTTATCATAAAGACGCAGCGTATCTTTATACTTGCGATAAATTTCTGAATTCTTAACCGGCGTTATCGTATGCAGCTGCGTCTTAATACCCTTTGACTCGAAATATTTTTTCATAGCGAACGTCTGGCAAAAGTCATTGACTGTTTCAAAGGGGTATAAATAAATGAAAGATGCCGTGACGTACTTGATATATTTCTTAGAAAGGAGCAATATTTTTTGTGCGTCCTCGATGCAAAAACCCTTCCTGGCTTCCCTTAAAATCCTATCAGAGCCGGATTCAATGCCGTAATAAAGGCCTGTGCATCCGTGGCGCGCGAGCGTCTTAATAAGCTCTTCATCCATCCTGTCTACCCTTCCGTAACAATTCCAGCTTAGGCGCAGCCTCAGTTTCTTAAGCATCTTACAAAACGCAATCACCCTGTCTCTGCGTAATATAAACGCCTCGTCAGTCAGCCGTAGGAAAAAACGATCATTCTTTTTTATGGACTTGATTAACCCTATTTCCTGCGCAACATCCTCAAGCGGACGGTACGCTACCTTGCGTTTTGCTAAAGGCGTAAGGTAACAATACGTGCAGCGGTAAAGGCAACCGAACGAAGTCATCATGTCGAATTTATCAAAGGTATTGCTCTGGGTGATATATTGATATGCAGGAACGGTGGTAACGGTCTGCTCGGAATAAAAACCATCGTATGCATTAGCCTTCACTGCGCCCCTTTCCCTGTACACTAGCCGTTTTACATCGCCTACATCAGTTTCATTATTTATTATTTTTTTGATTAACAACGGCAAAGATTCTATGGCACATCCTTTGATTATAAAATCAACGAAATCAAACTTCTGCATGATCCCCTCGGCCGCCTCTGTAGGGCCGATGCCTCCCAGGATAATTATTTTTTTAGGGTATTGCTCTTTTATCTTTTTGAGGACCGTGATAAGGTAGGGCAGCATATGGGAAAGGCAGCCTATTGCTAAAATATCCTCGGAATCCGACAAAAAGGAATAAAGGCCTTTTGTGGTTACCTTCAATTTACATTTGGGATAAATTTTTAAAGAATAATCGATGCGCTCGCGCTGCAACCCGGACACAAGATACGCGGCACTCAGCGGCACACTGCGGGATTCGTACTGGAATTGTGCGAGGGTAACTTTTTTCACTACCTATGCAAGGGCTATGCGTTGTTTGGATTGAAAAACGGCTTGAGGTGTTAGTAGAAGGCCCGTTACCTTATTTTATCCAAAAGTTCGTTAACGGCTTTTATTTTTTCGGTGTTGCCTTGGCTTTGATACAAGGGAATCGATTTTTCAAGATAGGAAATGCCTTCGGGGCGCCTATCAAGGTGCACATAAAGCGAACCGAGAAAATGATTCGCTTCGGGAGAATCAGGGTTAACGGCAAGGGCTTTTTGAAGAGTATCAATAGCATCCTGAAACTTGCCTATCCCTATATACGTAGCCCCTAAATACACATAAAAAAGCTCGTACTCAGGCTCTGCGGAAATTGCGTTACGAAAGTTTCCGATGCCCTCGTCTACTTTATTTTCCCAGCAATATAACAACCCTTTAAGAAAATATACGGCGCTCTCTTGGCTGATAAGGTTGTTTTCTGCGTCATCGATCGCTTTTATTGCCGCTAGGGATAAATCGCGTAACGGCAGTAGATCTGCTGTCGTCAAAAGCCTCTCCTTCGCATCCTGGAATTTAAGATCAACTGCGTCTTTGAGAGCGTCTAAATATACCAAGTCCGCTCTCTTTTCAAAAATAGTTTTTATTTCATCGAGGTAGTATGTCAGTTTTACTCCATACACATCGACCTTGATATATTTGTCCGTTT
The DNA here is from genome assembly GCA_040754255.1 of Candidatus Omnitrophota bacterium. Lineage (GTDB taxonomy): Bacteria > Omnitrophota > Gorgyraeia > Gygaellales > Profunditerraquicolaceae > SURF-25. The sequence continues at coordinate 20,071 of JBFMDA010000010.1, forward strand.
TTTCAACGACGGTACCGCTGATAAACTTACCGGTCTTAAATAAAATGGTTTCTGCCTGTGCCGGGTTCTTTACGGCGAATACCGATAACAGGCAAATGAATGTTGTTATAATGATCTTTTTTTGCATTATTTCTCTCCTTTGTAGAAATTATACCACAAAATGAAGGAAAAGAATGCTTTTTTGCTTTATCATTCCCGTTGCGTACGCTTCGTTGCGGTCAGATGGTTGCTTGAGGCTACGCAGAAGATTTCTTTTCCAGAATATCCAATATTGCGTTTATCCTGCTTACAAGAGACTGAATAATGTCACCTCGTCTCAGCGTAAGGCGGATTGAGCGTTGTCCTCTCGCTACTTTATCCAAATCCGCCTCAATCCTGCCTAGTGCGCCAAGGCCGCGGTGAAGGAGGAAAAAGACGGTAAAAAAAGAACTCAACAGAAAACCAAGGAAATTCAGTAACAATACGATTAAAGCGATGTGCCAATTAAGAGAATACTGGGTTTCGGTAATCAGCCTCCAGATCGCATACAACACAAAAAACTCCATTATTGCCGCGCTCACCAAATACACGCTTAAAAAAGGAAAACTGAATTTCGAACCCCCAAACGGCATTCTCTTTTTCATTGGTACTCCTTTCGTAGTTAGTGGTCAGCCGATAGGCCAGAAGTGCCTTGTGCGTATAGCTCTAACAATTCCTTCTTAACCTTAGTGTACTCCTCCATATCTATGATTTGATAAATCTCCTGCGCAAGCCTGAAATATTCCCTTGCCTTGTTTTTCTGCCCTTTGCGCTTATATGCCTGCCCTAAATTATAATACGCCAAAGCGAGCTCCGGCTTTGCCTTGATACGAATAGCCAATTCAACGCTTTTTTCAAAATTGGCAATGGCTTCCTCAATTTTCTCCAGCTCAATATAAAGCTCTCCGATCATATTATAATCGCTGGCTAAGCCTGCAATGTTATTCTGCCCCAGGTCTATCTTCAATCCTGCGTGATAATACTCAATCGCTTTTGAGTACTGTTTATCAAAAACGCACATTTCCCCCATGTTAAAATAATAATCGCTTAATTCGTGCTTCATCTTTAATGATTGAAATAACTTTAAACTCTTATTATAAAATTCCCTTGCGGTAGCCATATCCTCTTTATCGGAAAATAATAAGCCTAAATCAAAATAATCGCAAGCTAAATTATAACGATGGCCGGCTTGATTCTGCCTTTCCCGGTTTATTTCTGAGCTTTTTGTAAGCAGTTCCAGCGCCTTATTGTAATTTCCTTTATCGATAAACCAAACAGCAATTTTACGTAACGCGTTAGCTTCATTCAATTTATCATGAAAGTCTTTGCTTATAGATAATGCCTTATAGTAATAATCGAGGGACTTGGTATATTCTCCTTGCATATGATAAAGCCAGCCGATTTTCGTGTAGGCATCTGCAAGATGCGTGCCATCTTTGCGTTTTTGACTTTCCATTGCATAGGTAAGATACGCTTGCAAGGCCTGGTCGTTTTGTCCCAGCCTCTGGTAGATATCAGCTGCTAAAGGATAGGCCTGCAAAAACCGGCTGTCCTCTGCGATAAGACGTTTTAAAATTGTAAGCGCATGCTGATTCTTGCCCTTTAAAAAAAGCTTATTTGCCTGACGGAAAGCAAAATAAGATCCCGGATGTATTGAAGGAAGTTGCATATACAGAACTGACGAAACGGCGAATATGCATAGTACTATAGTACACAACAGGACCGACCTTCTCATTGAACAATAAAAAGAAGGGCTCTTGGCGGCTTTTGCACAAGAAGGCTTTTCCTTTGCGCCGAACATTTTAAAAGATGGGTCGCCGTATAATAAATAGTTTGCCCAACATATAGTATTAATACCGTGCTCATGAATGAGCTTTAATCGGCTCATTCGTATACACTCTCCTACTTTTTCCCCTTTGAATAAATGCGTATAAAACTCTTTCGCAAAAACGAGCCCTGCCTCGTCTTCTACTTTGCGTATAGAGCCTATATAATGCCTGACGCCGCCCAAGAGAAATGCAGAAGCCAGGCTGTAGTTCTTTTCACGGCATGGAACTACCGGCGAGTGCTTGTTATGCAAAGCAGATTGACAGGCGTTTGAAAAAATCAAAAAAGGCATCGAGTCAGAATGCATCATTTTCCCTATATCGGAAGGGCTGATCCTTCCGTCTTTTAAGACCCAGCCCGTATTCTTAGGGTCTTGCGCATCATATTCGCAATGGCCTGCATAATGGATAATATCATAGTCGTATAAGTTTTTTTTCACATACAGGGTATCTATTTCTTGCGATTTGAAATCTATTTTTATCAGATCTCTTTTTTTATCGAACTGGTTTTTTATATTGAGCCCCTCCAGGTACGCAGATTTCAGGTCGCCGGTGGGGTTGGCAAGAACAAGCATCCTGATTTTATCGGTTACGCTGCGATATTGCACCTGCGGGACAGGTTCTGCGCTTCTTAATAACCTGCCCATATTGAATTTCAGGGCAAGAAAGTCGTTGCCGTCATACAAACATTCCCAAGGAATGTGCATCAATTCTTCATCCAAAAGAAGCACCAGGTCTTTTAAAAGGCTTGTCCTTAACCGGTCCTTAACCGGGCGCGTAAGCAAGTTCTCCCATAAGAGCTGGGCCGTCTTCCTAAAATTACCATACAAATCCGCCTCTTTATTGCCAGCCTTATGCATTCTATCCAAAAAATGATAGGCATCCCTGCAGAGCGCATCGACCTCTTCAGTAGCTACTGTACACTGGCTATAGTGCCTTACGGTTGAAATGATATCTCTATGTTCAAAGACGGTCATCTTTAACTGGCTTTCTTGCCTTAGGATCTCTAATACTAAAGAACCGCTTTCTTTTTCCATAGAAAGTTATTTTTTGATTTCTAAAATTACCGAAGCCATCTTTTCCTCTACCCCGGAAATTTCTATTGTATATTTTCCTAATTCGATGTGCTGGAAGGTGGCTTGGCCTGAATCCGCAAGGTATGATTCAAACTCTATGCCTTCTTTAAGCAGCGTAATTCTTAAATTCCTGACTATCTCCTGCGTGAGCTTATTTTTTGCAATCACGGTAACGGTTGAGGCGCTGCCCTGTTCATTCTCGACTCGTATCTCTACCCTGATTTCCTTAAAATCCTTCAACACAATGACTTTTCCTTCGAAATCCTTGATCGAACGGCTGCGCAGAACCGGAGACGGGATAAATTCCTGGCCCACAAGGACATCTCCGGTGGTACTTATTAATTCAAGTATTTTTTCTTTAAGCACAAGAATGAGTTCGAGGAACCCGGTTGATTGCTGCGCAAGAGGCATCTCCTTTGCCTGCCGCATTATCTCAACCGGGACTATGAGATTTTCGTCCGGTTTAACCTTAAGATGCATTTCGATATACGCAGCGCACTCTTGGCATCTGGCAAGATGGCTCTTGATACGCATGCGTTCTTCCGAAGGGCTCTTTCCTTCCAAAAAAGCAGCTATGGCCTCTTCATCGGGATGCAGGACGTCCCGTTCATGGTTTTTTTCCCATACCTGGTATATTGTGCCTATGATTTTATTAAACACATTATCCTTCATCTCCCGCCCCTTCCTTCTGATAAATAGACGGAAAAAAACCGTTTATCTCACCCAAAAACCCTTCTTTTTAAAACACTCCTTGAGTTTCGCAACTATCCTTGATTTGCGCATATCGATTGCGCTACGGCTGATACCCAAATGAACCCTCAAATCCTCAAGTGCTATATTGCGGCGAATATGCAACTCGATAAAATATTTTTCATCCTCATCTAATATATTTATACATTCCGCCAATCGCTTCATCAGCTCTTCGTTATCGAGTATTTCCCGCACGGGAATCGAATCGTCAGACAGTTTTTCAATAAGTGAAAACCCTTCTTCGCTCTCTTCATCAAGCGATATGGCGGGTTTTGATTGCCTTAAAATATCGATTGACGCATGTATTGTTACTTGTCTTAACCAAGTCGCAAGAGAGCATCCGTTCCTTGCGCTAAAAGTCCTCAATTTCTTAAAATTATCTTTTACAAGAGAATAAAGTATATGCTGGAATATGTCATTTACGGTGTCTAAAGACGCATTGCGCCCTTTGTATCTGAAGACCCCGTGGATATAAGAATAGATGAGGCGGGCATATTTATCCAGAAATTGCTCCCACGCGCCGGGGTGCTGGTTGACGCAATTCTGGACAAATTGCAAATCATCCATAAGTTGTATTATACCACCAAATCAAAAATTGGGAGTAGCGAAATTTAAGTCGGTTTTTAAATCATTTGACGGGGAGCTGTTTTTAAAATAGAATGGGGTATGTTTTTCATTATACTGATATTGCTGTTCATACGGCCCTTTATCTGCTCCCTGGCATTTCCCTACCTCAATGATGCGCATTCGATCGTGTTCTTGCTCGCCTTAAGCCTCTGGTGCGCGCGTAAAAAGATACGGCGCCTGGAGTTTGGGCAATTCAAAACGCCCATATCCCTGCTTCTTGGGGCGCTTGCGGTTTCCGTAATAGTCTCACGCAACAAACCAGCCTCATTCTTTGAGCTCTATAAATACCTTTGCGGCATACTGCTTTTTTTCTTTGCCGCGTCTTTAGATTTCAAAGAGCAATCAGTAACCATCAAGACAATCGTACTCTCTGCCTGCGTCATCGGCGGGCTTGCCATATATCAATATTTTTTTAGCTTCGACCGCTTACTGAATTATCTTGCGCAGAACCCGAACACCGCGCCGTTTGCCCTTGATTATATCGAGCGCCGAAGGGTATTCTTCCCTTTTGTAACGCCGAATGCCCTGGCAGGATACCTGATTATGACAATGCCGCTGTTTTTTATCAATACTGCGCAAAAAAAGTGGTGCGCATCGCTTCCTTGCATCGCCTTGTTATTGACAAAATCCATAGGTGCCTTTTTAACTTTGTGCGTGGTGCTTACGCCTTACCTTTACCGAAAATGGCAATCCCGCAGAAAATTTTTCTTCTCCCTGTGCATATTGTGTGCGCTTATCGGCATATCGTTTTATCTCAGGACAAAAACTGCATATTATCATGCGCAACCGGCTTTTTCCGTATTTATGAGGCTGGGGTATTGGGAGAATACGCTCTCCCTGGTTAAAACGCACCTACTGGCAGGTATCGGGCCGGGCACTTTTAAGATACCCGGGTCACTCTATGCCCACAATTCCTATCTGCAATTCATGGCTGAAACAGGGATCTTCGGGCTCTTCTCTTTCCTATGGCTCGTTACTATCATTATCAAAGAAAATATCCGCTCTTTACGAAGTAGCATAAGCCCTGCAGAAGCCTCGCTGTTCCTTATGGCAAATGCGGCTTTTCTAATTCATAATATTGTGGATTTTACCTTCTTCCTTCCGGAAGTGGCCCTTATCTGGTGGGTAATCGCAGGATTATCCCTGCCGCGGCTTGCGCAGCCACCGCATTAAACAATCCGGAAAAAATACCTTTAACTACTTATTAGGATGGAGCAGTTTAAAGACCTTGGTTGGGATCAATTGGGGGGACCGAATATTCTCTAAAAACGCAAAATAAAACCAAGATAACCTAAAATAGCAAAGAAGAAAACCGATAATCCTGTAAAAAGCATTGAAACAAAAAAAATGGCCTTTTCTCTCCCTGCCGCTTACCCTTCCTAAAATTTTTTCAAAGACGAAAGGCTTATCAGGCCAAAAACAGGCATCTGCCTTGCTTAAAAAAAGGCCTCCCAGCTTTTTAATGATCCGATGGCTATAGACATGCGATTGGGAGGCTGCGTCTTCAAATACGACGATATCGCCGAGCTTTAAATCTTTTTCCTCTGCCCTGCCGATTTGAATGCTATCGCCGGCACGTAGAAACGGCCGCATACAGCGGCCGGAAGCCTCAAGCATTACCGTTTTTCCCTGCTTGAGGGCAAGCCTAACGCCTTCTTTCTTTAGTTCTTCGCAATGGTGTAGCGATTGAACGCACTGCTCCATTTATGCGTGTACCTCTTTAATCCAATTTCCCTTTTTCAAACCGTCCAGGAATGATTTTACTTCGTTTTCAAGCGTATCCGGCGCGGAATGCGCATACGTATCCTTTACCATTGCGATTATCTCGTCGGCAGTACGCGTGCCGTTGCAACGGTCAAGGATGAACTTTCCCGTTTCATTGACAATCTGCATATAGCCGTTGGCAGGATTAAATAATATCCGCTCATCGTCAGAGATGTTCTTGCAGACTATTTCAGGGCTAAGCAATAGGGGTTTGCGGCTTGCGTCAGTCATGGCAGGGTTTCGTTAGAATCAATTTTCTTTTGGAGAGCGCACTTAGGCATTTACGCACGTCTCGTGCTGCTGCTAAACTATCTATGCCTAGCTCCTTACGGTATTGCTCCGTTAGAGAGCGCAGGTGCTTTGGCCTTTTCCCAAGCAAACCCCAAAGCACCCGTGCCGAAGAATTAAGCGTATAGAACATCTTGTTGCGTACATCCACCACTACCGCCTCATCAGGCATTAATGCTTCAACTACATCAATATTCTTACGAATCAGCATCTTTAAGCTACGCCTGTTCTTTAAAGTGTTGTTTTTTCCTGGCGCGGACAATAAATATTAAAGACCAGAACCTCCGATAGTCCCGGTCGTGCTGGTTGCGCCTGCGCCTTCGACCTTAAGGTTTTTCAAGTCCAGGTCGTAAATCTCGGGAGTTTTGTAATTCCTCTTCTTCTGCTTCTTACCCCGGGTGATCTTGCGTTTTTCCATGTCCCCCTCCTTTTTTTGACAACTGCTCCCAGATGTCCTGCTCCTTTTAAGGAATGCATATCCCATGCAGGATAGCGTGTGAACAATTCGAACGATTTCCCTCTCGAAGCGAACCGGCTATCCGCCGAAAGTACCAGAAGTAGTCCCAGTCGTTCCGGTTGCGCCTGCGCCTTCAACTTTAAGGCTCTTTAAATCCAGGTCGTAGATCTCGGGAGTCTTATAATTTCTTTTCTTCTGCTTCTTACCCCGAGTGATCTTGCGTTTTTCCATGTCCTCCTCCTTTTTTTGTTGACACGTACTCCCAGATATCCTGCTCCTTTGAGGAATGCATATCCCATGCAGGATAGCGTGTGAACAATTTAGAAAGCAACTCAAAGGTAAGCCGGAATTCCGGCTCCGTAGTATACCTGCTTAAGGTCGGCGGCAATGATTTTATAATCGCCTCGCTGGATTTAAGCCGTTGCAAAGAAAACTTACTATCCTTGTGGAGAAAAAAAACGGAATGCAGGGGGCCTCGCAGGTGCCTGGATTGCATCTTGCGCCTATACGTACCCCAGGGCGTGGCAAAGGCATCAAACCTGCCGTTATGCCTTTGTATCCCCACTACGTCATCAGAAAGAATGGTCCGGCCCCCCGATTTCTTGGTAATCGTGCTCTTGCCTGAACCGCTTTTGCCCACAAAAAGATAGGCCTTTCTGGATGAAAGGACTCCGGCAGAGTGCAAAAACAATCCTCCGTGAAAAATGGCAAGCTTAGGAAACAGAAAATACAGAGCTGCCTCCTTTTGGCCATCCTTGAGACTGTCGGGGTCGTCCTTGAATAGGAACAAATACGCCTTCCCTTTGCCGGGGTCAAAGAAGATGACACTCCTGGACATAACAAATAAATAATTCGTTGCGCTATTTTCTTTGTAATGAAAGAAAACTTTACGAAAGAAATTGTCGGCAAAAAGGCAAAGCAGGTCATCTTCGGCCAGGCGGGGCTTTTGGAGGTCGTCATAGGCAAAAAATTTGTGTTTAAAATAGGCGGGAAACTTTCTGGCTTCTTTTCTTATGTTGGCCGGCAATGGGGTGTTGCGGCGGGCCACTTGGCGTAATTCCAATAGCCCGTGATGGTGTGTCGCATTGCTTACGAAACCATCATAGACCTTTGCAATCCATTCAAGCCCCTGGCCTCTTACGCGAAGCGTTATCTTGCCAATAGTAAGAGTAAGGGTTTGCCTTGCGTCCTTCATCGGCTAAGCTGTTTTTTTTGTTACGCGCCCATACAGAACACCGCAACGAAGCATGTGACACACCTAAAGCTCCATTAATAGTATATCACATCGATATGCTATCACAAGACGAAAATATCAGGTTCAGCCGGCCTTTGTATCATTGCGGAATTTTTCAAGTAATCCATACACCAGGCGGCTTTGATATAAAATTTTGGTCTTTTTCTCGTATGGATCAAGGCCGTAGAACATGGCAAACTTTTCCTGCGGGACATTGAGCATATACCATACCGGCTCGCTCAGCGAGTCGAATAAGAAGAAAAGCGAACGCAGGTAGGCTTCTTTGTTGGTACGCTCGTTCTTCCTGCCGAACGTATTTTTTTGTATGAAACGGCGGATTGCGTATTTCTTAAAAGCGGAAGGCTTCAAAACCTCATCCGCGTGGCTGGGTATATACTCATCGCAAATCATGCGCACAAATGAAAGCAGGTAAAATAATGCCGCGCGTAACCCGCTTGAAACGCTCTCCTTGGCGATATAGCCCCAGTCAAGGCTTGAGCTGTATTTCTTCAGAAAAAGTGAGGCGTCCAACGCATGCTTCAGGCAAAGCGTCCTGCCGTAATGGCGCTGATTTAATGCAAGCATAAAAAGCGCGTCTTCCGGAGAAAGCATTGCGATTGGGACCCCTTCCTTAGTTGTCCTGCTCGCCCGATCCCAGAGGGAAGGAAGAATACGGTTTTTCCGTTTTACGTCAAGGGCCCAGTGCAATTCGATCATGGAGGGGACAGCGCCCGGCTCCTGCCTTACGAATGCCAGATGGTAACCCTTGTTTCTCCAATACGATTCCCGCAAACCCATCAAATGCTTGCGGTACCCGAGCCCTCCAAGCGTATCGATAAAACGAGCAAGATGCTCCTGCTTGACCAAAATATCCATGTCTATCATTGGGCGTTGTGAGGCATAGTCGCCATAGAGGCCCATCGCCATAAAGGCGACCCCTTTAAGCGCAATAAAATCTAAATCCTTTTCCAAAAATATTTTTGCGATCCTGATAAATTCATTCCATACATAAAACTGGTATATCGCATTTGCCCTTGAGCGGCTTTGCAAAAATTCCTTTGTATCCGGCGGGGCATCGGCGTTAACCTTACCGAGACAGATATTGGCAAAAGGATACAGCTCATGGAAATCGAGGAGGATCTGGCAATAATGCCAGTCTAACCTCTCGCGCGCAAGCAATTCAGAGAGCCTGCGTTCTTGATTATCAAGAACCCATCTTGCCGTTTCAAGGACAAGCTTCTCTTCGTTTGATAATGTGCCTTTGTAGGCAGCTGCGTTAGCCATCGGATTCGCGGCCTTCTTTGATGAGCCCGGCCAAAAGCCCCATCAGGATGCAGAATAAGAAATATTGATTGGACCAATAGAACATCTCATACCCCGCAAGGTTAAGCAAGAACCCTGTCAACGCCAGTAACACAACAAAGAGCTGCCTCTTTTCGTCCTCACCGGTTTTCAAAGAGGCAAACTTTTGGATTCCTTTTTTTACCCAGTTAAAAAGAAAATATATGAAACCCAAAAAACCCAGGATGCCCGTCTCAGCCAAAAGTGTCAGGTACATATTGTCGGCGATCATTTTTTCCCAGACAACGATTTCTTTGCCCGGATAGAACTGGGCAAACTCGATCCTGAAATGCTGAAACCCTAACCCCACGAACGGATGCATCCTTACCATCCTCCACGTAGTGACCCAGCGGTTAAGGATATATGGAGAAAAAATGCTTTTTCCGGGCGCAGGGACAAGCTGCTCTCCAAACTTGCTAAAAGGGTAGGGCAGAAAAAGACAAACCGCCACGACCAGGATAATAAGCATGCCGAATCCGGCCATAGATTTGAAACGCCTTTGTGACGCAAGATACATCATCACGATGACGATAAACGCAATGAAGTTACCCCTGGAGAACGTAAGAATATTTACCGTTGATGCCGCCACTATATTGCACAGCGCCAGGGTTTTAAAAAAAGATTTTTGCTGCCGCGCAAGAAAAATACTAAACGGCAGGCTTACGATAAGGTACGTCCCCAACGCAGCCGGATTAAACTGCGTGGACATCGGCCTGACAAAACCCCTGATATATCGTTCGTAAAACGGGTTAGAAATATAATATTTATACAAAGGATTGACCCCGAAGACCGATTCGTACATAGCGTACAGAGAGACCGCAAAACTAAAGACGCATATTGCTTTGGCAAATGCCTCGAAATACTTTCCCGTCAAACGGGCTTCGGAAATGAGATAGTACAACAAAAGCAAAGGCACCGACAATTTCAGGTATGTGTCTAATGCAACGCGGGCATCTTTCGTATACAAGATATTCAGGCCCAAGAGCCCCAGAAAAACCCATAACGGCGCATCTACCCGGCGAAACACAGAAAAGGGCCTAAAGATCAATACCGCGATGCATCCGAAGGCCAGCACAGCCTTGGTAATAAAAATATATTTGTCAAACACAGGCATAGGAAGAACGGAAATAGCGCCAAAGAGCAGGATTATAATAAAAAGGGTAAGCTTCTTAATCATCTCTTCAGTATCCTTTCGTAAATTGTTTCTATGCGTTTTGCGTTGGATTCTATGCATTCCGGGGCAACAATATTCCTTTTTAATTCTTCTAATAGTAATGGATTGTGGGCCACTTCCTCCATTGCCTCACATAGGCTGCTGCTGTTTCCGGGCTCAACGAGTATACCGTTTTTTTTATGTCGCACAAGTTCAGGGATGCCCCCTATATCGGATGCAATAACCGGCACACCGGCACCAAAAGCCTCTTGAATAACAAGCGGAGAATTTTCATACCATAGCGAAGGGACGACTAACACGTCAATTTCTTGTAATACTTCGGCAATGCGTTCGTTATCGAATTCTCCTTTAAAAATTATATTGGGGTTTTGGCGCAGGCTATTCTTTACTCTGTGTATATAGCCTCCGAGTATCGATTTATAGGCTGCCTGGGTTCCGTATACATAAAGCTTCGCCCTCCCCGAAGGTATTCCTGCGAACGCCCGCACTAAGACGTCAAGTCCTTTTGCCGGGATCAGGTTGCCGATAAAGCCGAATCGGACGACGTTGTTTGTTGACTTTTTGGCCGAACCGAACTTCCGTAAATCAAATCCGTAAGGGACGTGCACCATTTTTTCTTTTGGTACGCCCGCCTGCACGAACATATCCATTAAAAACCGCGAAGGGCAGATAAATTGCGCGATCTCCTTCATTGCCTGTTTCATATAGCTGCTTCTCTTCTTAATGGCGCTGACATCCTGCGACGGCAATCTGCACATCCGGTGAAGCGCAAGATAGGTATTCTTAACGCATGCAAACACGGGTTCCGGCAGGTTTTGTTTTGCAAAATAATATAACCGGAATGCATGCGTGCCGATTATTAAATGGAAACGCACGCAATCAGGGCACAGGTTGTCCCGGTGACAATCACACGCATTCAAGTTCTTCCTGAAAAACTGTCCCTGTGCGCAAAGCAACCAGTAGTCATGCAGCGTGCATACAAGAGGGATGTTGCGCTTTCTTGCCTCGCCGATTATCCCTGCCCCCAGATAAAGCATGTGCTGCAGGTGCACTATGTCGGGATGAATTTCATCAAGCAGCCGCCCGAATGCAAAAGCAACCTGCTCGTTGCAATACGTGCTCTCAAAAGAGCTGCATAACCTAAACGTATTATTGATGCCGATACGCGTTAATCCGTTTTCGGCTGTGCGGACTATTTCGTATTCCTTTAAGCGGAGGTTATTGAGCCTGTAAAAAACAAAGACGCGGTGCTTTTTCGAAAGCTCCCGGGACAAAAGGGAGGTATATACTTCGGTACCCCCTTTGTTCACGGGCGGATAGCCATGTACCACCTGCACAATCCTCATTATCTTGCCAAAGCTCCTCTGTATGCTGAAACGGTATTTTCTACCATATGCGTAACCGTAAACTTCTCCTCTACCAACTTCCTTGCGTGTACGCCCAGAGCAGCCCTTAAGCGGGAATCTGTTAACAAGCGGGTGATTGCTTCGGCTAAGCTATAATGGTCTTCCGGAGGGACAAGAAAGCCGGTTTCTTTGTCCGCTATTACCTCCGGCACGCCGCCAACCCCGCAACCTATGACGGGTTTTGCATACGACATCGCCTCTATGTAGATTAACCCGAAGGATTCGTATAAAGAGGGCGCCACAAACACATCGCAATTCATATAATAATCGGCTAACGCCCCTGCTTCGATATGGCCCCGGAACACGACCCGGTCGCGGTATTTTTCCGGTATAGACTGCATCAATTTCATTTTAGCGGAATCCTGCTCATTGCCGCTAAAAGATACCCCGTGCGGGGTCACGTATAGATCACGCCCGATTATATCAAACGTGGCGTCAGGCACTTTATCTAACACGTAGGGGATCGCCCTGCATAAAACGTGAATGCCTTTTCTCTTTTCAAGCCTGCCTACAAACAATACACGGCCCCTGCCGTTATGAGTAGAACCAGCAGGGCAGCATTGCGAAAGGTCAGGTAAAGGAACCCCTAACGGGACAATCTTGACCCGGCTCTGTTTTTCTGTAATATCGCCGAGAATATTTTCTGCGTGGAGCCGGGTGGAGCAGAGTATTGTGTCGCTATGCGCGATGGTAGCATCCTCCATCCAGGAAGCAAGGTGCCGGTCAAGATTATTCCTCCAACCCAAAAACTCCATTACCTCCCTAAAAGTCGTATGAAGCCGGGTGACAAGCGGAATTTTTTTCCCAAGGCTAAAAACGAATGTCTCACCGGAAAAATTAGGCCCTTCGACTATATCAATACGCTGCCTCTGTGCCAATTCTTTGATTTTTCTCTTCACGCAAGCCCCATATTCAAGGCGCAAACCGAATTCTTTGAAAACACCTTTATGATAAAAAAGCTGCCGATGGGCAATCCGGTGGATATGCACTTTATCGTCGAAATACTCTTTGTCGCTATCCAGGCCTTGCGCAATCACATGCACCGTATGGCCGGCTGCGGCAAGGCCGTGCGCAAGAAGGTAGGTATACCTTCCAATGCCTCCCCATCCTGTCTCCGGAGGATATTCCCGGGAAACAAGGCAGACATTAAGAATTTCGCTGCGCGTTTTTTTATCGGGCTTCATGGAGATAACAGTTACTGTTACAATGCAGGCATTTTTCTGCGAGTGCAGCACCACGGCGTAACGATGCACGCCACTTGCGGCCCAGCCGCTCCTTGAGTATATCAGCGACAAAAAAATCTTTGAAATTGCCGCACAGGTAGGTTTTCCCGTCAGGCTCAACGAGCAGGGCCTTTCCTTCTTTAAATGCGCAGCCGCCTATGCGCGTATTTTTCTTTAGCCAACAAAGGAGAAAGCGGGCGTAGCGTTTATCCAGAAGGCCTTTTGCTGCCAGCCCTTCAAAGAAACGCGCTGCTTCTTTCTTGGAAACATCATCCATCTCAAAGCGCTCCTTCGTGCGGCAACTTTCGACTCCAATATCCGAAATGGCTGCGAGGGTAAAAGACAAGCCGATCCCTTTTTCTTGCGCGAAATTTCTCACCTGCTCCAGCGCATGTACGTTAAGCCGGCTTACCGTCATATTCAAGCCTACCTTGAAGTTCGGGTAAAGCAGCATCAGCTCTTTCAGCGCCTCAATGGTCTGCGCAATCTTATGGAATATTCCTGCCTGGCCCCTTATTGTTTCATGCGTTTCCTTTAGGCCGTCAATAGAGATGTTGGCGGTCAATTCAATTCCCGTAGGCAACACAATAGCTAAGGCCCTTTCGATAGCATCCGCCACTGCCCGGGTATCTACGCCATTTGTAGATATGTCAATGCGCGTAAGCCGGTGAAAATGCGCCGTTATCAACTTGATAACCTGGTCAAGGTCACGGCGAAGCGTAGGTTCCCCTCCGGTAATGTTAATGATCTCGATGTGCTTGTATAAAAGCGGGTCTGTGCAAATCGTCGAGAGCCCTCCTAAGGAAAGCTCAGGCACCGCTTCGCCCTTTACCCAACAAGAACACATAGCGCACTTAAGGTTGCAACGGAAAGAAAGGAACAAGACCAGGAATTTTGGTTTCGGTAAAAAAATCATACTCATGAACTCGGCTTTCGGCGCAGCAATGTTTCGTAGATAGCGAGATTTTTTAGTGTCAGGTAGTGCGGGTCGTACTGGCGCTCTATGTAATGCCGTGCGTTACGCCCCAATCTTGCCTTAAGGTCAGCATCGAGCAAAATTTTTTCTATCGCTGAAGCTAATGATGTGGGGCTGCCGGCAGGGACCAACACTCCATTAAACCCGTCCTGGATGATTTCCGGAATTCCCCCTATATTGCTGGCAACCACCGGCTTGCCACACGCCATTGCCTCCAGGACCGCATATGGATGGTTTTCCCACAAAGAAGGCACTACGCTCACCTCGCATCGCTGGTAATGCGTTGGCATCTGTTCCCTGGGCACCTGATTGAGAAAATCAACGGCCCGCTCAATACCAAGTTCTCTGGTTTTCTTCAGCAGGTACTCTTTAACCCCGCAATCGCTACCCACAAAGAGAAACGTCGCCTCAGGAATTCTTTCCAACAACAAAGGGACTGCCCTTATAAGCACATGGACGCCCTTACGAAACTCCAGCCTCCCTGAAAATAAAATGCGGTAGCGCACCGGATGCACCGAAGGGTCAGGCTGAAAGAAGGCGATATCTAAAGGGTTTTCAATCACCGGTACATTCCGCAAGGGAATGTTAAAATAGCGGGAGGTCAGATTGACAATATTACGGCTTAAGCCGATGAGCTTACGGGCGCGTAAAATCCACCACTCCTCCAATGCTTTTATGCATTCAAAATCAAGGGTATGAGGAATGCCGTCTAAGGTGAAGACAATACTCTCGGGAGTGTGCAATTTAATCACCAGCGCAGGATTCCTGTGAAAAAGATAAAACCAAAAACCTTCTGCCCGCGCCTCGCAGCTTTCTATGATGTCGATCCTATGCCTGCGGATGAGTTTTTTAATCTCTTGGGACACCGACATACTATAGGCAATGCGTTCGATTACTCCTGTAAGCCTTGCGGGAAAGCCGCCAAAGAAACGGCGCGCAGCAACCCTGATCCGTACCACGTGTACCCCTTGATCGATATACTCAAGCGGCCCCTCTGGCGCGGCTGTAATTACATGCACCTGGTTACCCATTTTCGCAAGCAATCGCGAAATCTCGTATACATAGGTACCTACGCCTCCGGTCTGTAATGGCGGGTAATCGCGGGAAAGAAAAAGAATATTCATCTTTGAAAAATTTTCCTGAGCTTAAGCGGGATTACGATACCGATTAAGAATAGAACTGCAAAGACTGATACGCGCAGCACGCTGCTTAACACCTTGCCAAAATACTTAATCGCTGCATACGTTTCGTGGGGTGCTGCGTGCGCAGGGCGGATGAAATGAAATTTCATCCGGCGCGACCCGCAAAGAAAGGCAAATAGCTTAACCTTCCAATAACCGCGATACGCCGGCTCTCCCATTAGCACAATTGCTTGCGCATAGCGTATGCTGCGCATATGCAAAAGCGCCCTACACAGGCGCCATATCGTCAGCCGGTTGATACCCGGGCTGAATATATAGCGGTCTTGCGCAAATTCATTATTGATAAGCACCTGGTAATCCGCAGCCGCTACATTCGCAAAGATTGCAATCCGTGTCTGCGGATAGGATTGGCAAAGCTGCCTGAGCATATCAAGTGCATCAGCTGTTCCCACACAGAAAGGCTTTATTACAATAACTCCGTTTCCGTGCGAATCCGGCCGGGCTATTCTATTACCCTTAAAGAAATCGAGTATTTTCCATAACGGCTTTGCGATAAAACGGTACGTTTCGGAATTATAAATCTGGTGCAACTGACTTTTTAATGATGATGCCTCTTGCCGGGCCTCTCTGAGCACCTGCGTATTAAGAAGGAGTTGCCTGTTGATTGAAGAAACCTCTTGCTCCTTCTCGGTGATTTTCTGCGCGGCTTCAGAGCAACGTTGCCTCAACAGGACCAGTTCGCAAGATGCCTCGCTTAGCCGAGCCTCTGTCTCGGCAAGCTGTGCACCCTGCTGCGCTATATCCTTTTTCGCTGCTTCGACCGTTTCTTTCAAAAGATTGATTTCGACCGCACATTGCCGCGTATAAGACTCAAACTGCTCTTGCGCATCGGCTATCCTTTTGGCCAGGGTATCCTTTTGGTAATTTAGCACCTTTTCTGTGCCTGCGCATATCTCGGGTAAAAGGCTGCGCGCCGTTTCAGCACCGTGATGCTTTGAGAGCTTGTCCAAAATCAGAGGCAGAATGCCCAAAAGGCCTTTTTTGCTCTGCGCCCTCGCAAAAAACCCTTTTCCGAACAAGGCATCGGCAAGCTTCTCTGGAAAATGCTTCGCCAGCAGCAATAACCTATTGCGCTCGCACAAGAATTCAACGCTGGCATCATCTATGGAGCCGTGAAATTTATGATGCGCTATGCTTAAAGGCACATAGAATAATTTCCAGCCTTTCCCAGCAATCCGTAAGGAGATGTCCACGTCTTCAAGGTACATGATAAAATCTTCGTCGAGCAAACCGGCCTGCATGATACATTCCCTGCGGAATATTGCCGCGCAGTGCGAAATGCTGTCAATTTGTTCAATGTGCGCATACTGGCCCCTCTCTTCTTCCTTAAACCCCCGGTCTGCCCAGTAAAAGTTAGGAAGCTCAATATGCCCGGTGCCCTGGATTCTGCCGTCGGGAAACAAGACCTTCCCGCATGCAGCCGCGGCTTTCTTGTGATGAAGCATCACGGGGAGTATTTCTTTCAGCCAGCAGGATGCAAGCGTTGCGTCATTGTTCACTAATGCCACGAATTCGGCTTTCGATTTTCGTATCCCTACATTGTTTGCCGCGCAATAATTGTTGACGCTGCTTTTGAGGTACTTGACGTGCGGATATCGGGTAACTATGAGCCTCTCGGAATCGCTTCCTGCGCCGTTATCTACGACAATAATTTCGATTTTCTCTTTCGGGTAGTCCTGGCCGCACAAAGAATCAAGGCAATCCCCTAAGAGCGAAACACCGTTATAATCTACGATTATAAAAGATATGGTTGGAAACGTATTCATGGGCTTTTAAGTAATGTGCCAATCCCACCGGTGCCTTAAGTATACAGTCCCGTGGTCCTGCCGGTTAAATGCCATTTTGAAATTGAGCGCGTTATTTTTGTATGCTATGAATTTGTTCCGTACAAAATCCCACACCCCGATGCTCGCCGCGTAATTGCCCGGCAAGAGCGGAAACCCGGGCAAAAATGCGCGAGCAAAATTATCTTTTTCTATCGGCATCTGTATGTCCTGGCAATAAATACCGTCGCCGCGAAAAATGCCTGCCCAGAGGCAGAAATTATTCTTCTCTTTCGGAAATTTCAGTAATTGCACCTCTACATGCAGGTCTTCTAAGGTCGTGCATACGTCTTTCGCATGCCCTTGCGCATCTCTAAGGCTCACCTGGCCTATTTCGATACCGGGATTCAATAACGGCTCCTGAGCCTTGCCGGGTGAAGGCTGCACGTAAGGCTTGCCTGCGATCATTTTCTTGAGCCGGTTTACTATTGAACCTTGAGGCCCTGTTTCATACATGGTATTAAGCAATGCATCGTTTTTATTATCGCCGCCGGTAATATGCAACGGATAGAAGCCGTTATGATAATCAAAAGGCAAGGCCTCATCCTTATCCCAGATAGCCAGGGAAATGCGGTATTCCCCG
>JBFMDA010000011.1:0-33721 GCA_040754255.1 Candidatus Omnitrophota bacterium
ATCCCAATCCTTTTGGGAATTACCGTGATTAGCTTTGCGGTCATCCATCTTGTGCCCGGTAAGCCGACTACTATCGAGTCCGCACTCAATCCTAAGGTATCCCTGCAAGTGAGGGAGCGCCTTGAAAAACTCTACGGGCTCGATAAGCCTATTCACGTACAGTACCTGGAATGGACCGGCCGCCTGCTGAAGCTGGATTTTGGCAGGTCGTTCTCCGATGGCCGTTTGGTCATCGAGAAAATAGCCGAGAGGCTGCCCGTGACAGTAACCATCAATACGCTTTCGATGTTTTTCATATTGGTGATTGCAATCCCGCTGGGGGTAAAAAGCGCACAATCGAGCGGGTCATGGTTTGATACGATTGCTACCTTTCTCGTTTTTTTATTCTTTGCGGCTCCCACTTTTTGGGTTGCGCTCCTATTGATGCAGTTTGTGTGCATTAAGCTTGGGGTGCTTCCTATTTCTGGGATTACGTCTTTGGATTTTGAATATTTTACTTTTCCCCAGAAAATAGCTGATATCGCAAGGCATTTGATTCTACCGGTGGGTGTGTCCTGTATTACCGGGCTTGCCGCGGTAAGCCGCTATATGCGCACGAGCATGCGCGAGGCATTGCAGCAGCCCTATATATACACTGCCCGCGCGAAAGGCCTGCCCGAACGCGTAGTGCTATACAAGCACGCATTCCGTAACGCCGTCCTGCCGATTATTACAATCCTTGGTCTTTCAATACCCGGATTAATAGGAGGCAGCGTTATCTTTGAATCGCTCTTTGCGCTTCCCGGCATTGGAAGGTTGTTTTACGAAGCCGTAATGATGCGTGATTATCCGTTGATTATGGCCGAAGTAGTCTTAGGGGCATTGTTGACTATGGCGGGCAATTTAATTGCCGATATCAGTTATGCCTATGTTGATCCGAGGATCCGCTATGGGAAAAAGTGAGCTTACTGCATACTATGCGCATGAATAAGCTTTTGTGTGCCGGAATAGCTATCATAGGGTTTCTGGGCGTGCTTGCGATCCTGGCCCCGTTTATCAGCCCCTATGAGCCTTCTCTCATCGATTCTACAAACCTTCTTACGCCGCCCTCATACGCACATCCCCTTGGGACCGACAGTTTAGGCAGGGACCTATTGAGCCGTATTATCTATGGTGCCCGTATTTCTTTGAGTATAGGAATTATCGCTGTCGGGATTTCCTTATTGATCGGCGTGATTGCCGGTTCTATTGCAGGTTATTCCGGAGGCCTGACAGATTCGGTTATTATGCGCTGTGCCGATATCGTGCTTTGTTTTCCGACTTTTTTCCTCATTCTTGCAGTGGTTGCGGTACTGGAACCATCGATTATCAACATTATGGTGATCATCGGTTTAACAAGTTGGATGGGCATTGCCCGTTTAATAAGGAGCGAGATACTTTCTTTGAAGGAGAGGGAATTTATCCAGGCCGCAAAAGCCATCGGCGCTTCCCACATAAGGATTATCTGCAGGCATCTGCTTCCCAACGCCATGGGCCCAGTGTTTGTGAACGCGACGTTAGGAATTGCAGGCGCTATTTTACTGGAATCCGCTTTAAGCTTTTTGGGCTTGGGTGTACAGCCCCCTGTTCCGAGCTGGGGAAATATCCTTATCGAGTCAAAAGCAACTCTCGGGGTCGCCTGGTGGATAACGCTTTTTCCTGGGCTGGCTATCTTCGTTACTATCCTCGGTTTTAATTTTATTGCAGAGGGGCTAAAAAAGCAGTGGGGCTATAATGCTTGAGATCTCTAACCTCCGCGTACATTTTGACCTTAACGGCACCATCGTAAAGGCATTATGCGGGGTCACCTTTGGCGTTGGCCCCAAAGAAACGCTGGTCGTAGCAGGAGAATCGGGCTCCGGCAAGACAGTGACTGCCTTGACAGTGACAAGGCTCTTGCCTGCATCCGCACGCATAATTTCGGGTGAAATCTATTTTGACGGAGAAGACCTTCTTTCATTAGAAGAAGACGCGCTGCGTAAGGTGAGGGGCAAAGAGATCGCATATGTTTTTCAGGAGCCGGGTACTTTTCTTAATCCCGTGTACACGGTAGGCAACCAGATTATGGAGCCGCTCCTTTTGCACCAGGGGCTTTCACGGGCAGAGGCATTTGCCGAAGCGCTGAGGCTCATTGCGCTCGTCCAAATAAAGGAGGGGCGCAGGGTTTTTTTCAGCTACCCTCATCAGCTTTCCGGTGGCATGAACCAGCGCATTGGCATTGCCATGAGCCTTGCCTGCAGGCCGAGGCTTCTTATAGCCGATGAACCGACCACTTCACTTGACGTAACTACGGAAAGCGAAATACTCGACCTGCTCTGTGAGTTAAAGGATAATTTCGGTTTTTCCCTTCTTTTTATTACGCATAATCTTTCTATCGCCAGGCGTATCGCAGACCGGATTTGTGTGATGTATAAAGGCGTTGTCGTTGAGGAGGCCGATACAGAGCGTATTTTTTCCTCGCCTCGGCATTTTCATACAATGGAACTGATTCAGGCATACCAGGCTATAGGCACGCTATGATTATACACGCCACGCATATTTCAAAGTATTTCTCCGTTGAAGGAGGAATGTATAAGCGCCGCACAGGCCTGGTCAGGGCCCTTGAGGATGTGAGCTTTTCGGTGGAAGAATTCTCTACGCTGGGTATAGTCGGAGAATCCGGCTCGGGGAAGACTACTTTGGCAAAGATTGTCGCGCGTCTTATTGCTCCCACAAAAGGGACCGTCGAATTTGACAGTGGCAGGATTAATAATTTCAGGAAAGATGTACAGGTCATTTTCCAAAATCCCTACGCAAGCCTTGACCCGAAGATGCGCATAAAGGATGCGCTGTATGAGCCGCTTTTGATCCACCGGTTGGCAGCGCCCCGGCAGCTTAGAGATAAGGCTTTAGAATTGCTGGATATAGTGGGGATGGGCGAGGATGCCCTGGGCAGGTTTCCCGCCGAGTTCTCGGGAGGGCAAAGGCAGAGGATTTGCATAGCGCGTGCGCTGGCCACTCAGCCAAAGTGTATTATTTTGGATGAGCCTATATCTTCCCTGGACCTTACAATCCAGCTGAAATTGCTTGATTTGTTGTTACGAGTAAAAGAGGAGTTTAGGTTAACATACCTTTTTATCAGCCATAACCTTAGCGTGATCAAGTATATGGCAGATTCTGTGATTGTGCTAAAGGAAGGGCGAATCGTTGAGCAGGGAGGTATGCACGAATTATTTTCGCACCCTTCGCATCCCTATACCCAAAACCTTCTTAGGTCCGCCCGCAGATAATGCGGAAAAATCTATTTGACTAAAATCGAAAATATGTTATACTTCTAACATTATGCAAAAAACCTATTTTCCGAAAAAAGGAGATTTCCTTCAGAAATGGCTTCTGGTCGATTTGCAGGGCAGGATTTTAGGCCGTGCAGCCACTAAGATTGCGGCTATCCTGAGAGGAAAACATAAAAGCCTTTTTACTCCCGGCATTGACCTGGGGGATAACGTAATCGTGATTAATGCGGCAAAAGTAAAATTTACGGGAAGAAAACTGTCCCAGAAGGTATACCGCAGGTATTCAGGTTACCAGGGAGGGCAAAAAGAGGTACGCCTTGAAAATATGCTTGATAAGAAGCCGGCAACGGTCGTGAAGCTGGCGATACAACGGATGTTACCGGGCGGGCCGCTGGGAAGAAAATTAATCAAGAAATTAAAAGTGTATCCGGGTGAGTCACATCCGCACGCCGGGCAAAAACCAGAAATTTTAAAAATATAAACTCCGAACAATATGGAAGTATTACAGAAATGGACATCAGTAGGAAGACGCAAGGAAGCCATAGCCAGAGTGTCGTTGATCGCCGGAAAAGGCGATATCGTAGTGAACGGCATACCCTATGAAGATTATTTTTCGAGAGAAACAGACCGGATTATCGTCAAACAGCCCATGCGCGTTACCAACACCGTCCAGAAATATGACGTGGTTGCCAATCTTAAGGGCGGCGGGCTCAACGGCCAGGCAGGAGCGCTGCAGCTGGGGATCTCCCGGGCGCTTATGCTCGCTGAGCCTACGCTAAAAGAGGTCCTTAGGAAAAGCGGGTTTTTGACCCGTGACCCCAGGATGAAGGAACGCAAGAAATACGGGCAGAAGGGCGCCAGGAAACGCTTCCAGTGGACAAAGAGGTAGGAGGGCCTTAAACAAAAATCGTACATTTCGGTAGTGCTTACTGTCCCGCTCTTGAAGGCGGGATTTTTTTTCTTCCGACGAGAAAAAACTTGACTATCGGGTTGATTTGTCTTAATATGAACCTATAAACGACGAGGTGTTGCATGATCAACGTAGGAATTGTCGGTGCGACAGGGTATGCGGGAGAGGAGTTGCTTGCGCTGCTTCTTGGTCATCCGTACGTGCGTATCAGAAGTCTTTCTGCGCTTATCGATGCGCCGCAGCCGATCTCTGAGCTTTTTCCGAGATTCTCGCACAAAATTGATTTGCTTTGTAAAAAGCCGGACGTCAAAGAAATAGCCGCACATTGCGATTTGGTTTTTTTGGCCCTTCCGCATACGGCTTCCATGGATTTTGTGCCGAAACTTCTTGGGGCGGGCAAAAGGGTAATTGACTTAAGCGCTGACTATAGGTTTAGAAATTGCCGCCTGTACTCGAAATATTACCGGGTTACGCATAAGGATCCTGAACGGCTTAGAATGGCAGTATACGGCCTTCCTGAGTTGTACCGGCAAAAGATAAAGAAGGCGTCGCTGGTTGCCAACCCCGGCTGTTATCCTACATGCGCGATTCTTGCGCTTGCGCCGCTGGTCGCGCTTGATTCCGTCGATACCTCCCGTATCGTTATTGACGCTAAATCGGGAGTTACGGGAGCGGGCAGAAAGATTGCCCAGGATTTTATGTTTTCCGAATTGGCGGATAATTTTAAGGCGTACAAGGTCGGGGTGCATCAACATGCCCCTGAGATAGACCAGGAATTGTCTAAGGTTGCAGGCAAGGCCCTTGAGGTGCTGTTTGTCCCGCATCTTTTGCCTCTCAAAAGAGGCATCCTTGAGACGATCTACATCGCCATGAAGCCAAAATCAAACGTGACCACCGCAAAGCTTCTTAAGGCGTACAGCCGTTTTTACGCACACGAGCCGTTTGTGAGAATTAAGGGCGAGGGCGAGTTCCCCGCCTTAAAAAACGTAATCGGGACGAATTTCTGCGATATCGGCATACAGGCGCAAGGTAGCACGGTAATTATTATTGCTGCCATCGATAATTTATTAAAAGGGGCATCAGGCCAGGCAGTACAGAATATGAATATAATGTATAACTTTGCAGAATCGACGTCTTTGCTATGAAGATACATAAAAGGGCAATACTGCCCATAGGATATCTGGCTTCCGGGGTAGCAAGCGGCATAAAGAAGTCAGGCAAGCGCGATCTTGCGTTATTGTATTCAAATACGCCGGCCAAGGCGGCCTGCCATTTTACCTCTAATGCAATTATTGCTGCTCCGATCCGCCTTAACAGAGCCAATCTTAAGAAGACTAAGGCGTTTCAGGCCATACTTATCAATAGCGGCAACGCAAATTGCTTTACAGGCAAAAAGGGCCTGCAGGATGCAGAGAGGGTTTGCGGCCGATTGGCCTGCTTGCTTAACGTACCGGAAGAATCGATCTTAAGTGCCTCTACGGGGATTATCGGCAGAAGATTACCCGCATCCAAGATAATCCAGGCCTTGCCGTCTCTGATAAATGGTTTGTCGCAGGGCGGCGTTGATGCGGCGATGCATTCTATCCTTACTACCGATACGTGTGCGAAAGCGGTTACGGTTGAAGATACCATTGCAGGAAGAAGAGTAAGGATATGCGGTATTGCCAAAGGTGCCGGCATGATTGCGCCCAATGTAGCTACTATGCTCGCGTTTGCCCTGACAGATGCGCATATTTCGCAGAGAGCCTTATCTTACGCTTCCTTACTTGCCGTGGACAGCTCTTTTAATTGCATCACCGTTGACGGCTGTATGAGCACAAATGATACGGTAATGGTGCTGGCTAACGGCAAGGCAGGAAACGCATTAATAGACTTAGACCGCTATTTTAACCGGTTCGTATCGCTTCTTATGAGGGTATACCTGGAATTGGCGAAAATGATTATCCGGGATGCTGAAGGAGCAACCAAGTTTATACAAATCAGCGTGTCCGGCGCGCGAAATTTTAAAGAGGCAAGACAGGTGGCGTTATCGGTTGCTAATTCAAACCTCTTCAAGACCGCCATATACGGACAGAATCATAATTTTGGAAGGATTGCCGCAAGCGTCGGTTCAAGCGGCGTCAAAGTGGCTGAGCAGGACGTAAAGATATCGGTAAGCCCTTTGCACAAAAAAATAATCAATGTCAAGATCCTATTGCGTCGGGGGACGCATTCAGCGGTTGTGTATACATCCGATTTGACCCCCCAATATATTAAGATAAACGCGGAATATAACTAAAAGGGAGGCAAACGATATGGAAGAGGCCATCAAGAAAGCGGAAGTCTTGATTGAGGCGCTCCCTTACATTAAGAAATTCCACAAGAAAATAGTTGTCATTAAGTACGGGGGCAGCATCTTAAGCGAAGAAAGCATACGCCAGCGCGTGCTGGAAGATATCGTATTCCTGAATTTCATGGGCCTTAAGCCGGTTTTGGTGCATGGGGGCGGGCAGAATATAAGCGAGCGCATGCGTGCCACGGGCCGTAAAGCCGAATTTGTCGATGGTATACGCGTTACGGATCCTGAGACCCTGAAAGTTGTAGAAGAGGAATTACAAAAACTTAACGATACTATCGTAAAAGAGCTCAATGAATTGGGAGCCAAAGGCTTTGGGATAAACGGTAAAGAAAGAAACATGCTTAAGGTCGTCAAGAAAAAGGCAAAGACTGACTTAGGCTTAGTAGGGCATATCGTAGGGGTAAACGAAGAGCCGGTCCTTGAAAGGCTTAAAGAAGACGAGATTCCCGTGGTGCTCCCTATGGGCAGGGGTAATGACAAAAGGAACTATAACGTGAATGCCGATGAGGCTGCGTCGCGCCTTGCGGCAGTGCTTAATGCGGAAAAGCTGGTATTACTGACTAATGTCAAAGGTATTATGCGTAACCAGGAGGATAAGCATTCGTTCCTGTCTACCCTCAATGTCGAGGAGGCAAAAGGGCTCATCAAGAATAATATTATTCAGCAAGGGATGATCCCGAAGGTAATGGCCTGCATCGATGCGCTGGAAAATGGCGTTAAGAAAACGCATATAATCGATGCGCGCATTCAGCATGGCCTTTTGCTGGAGATTTTTACTAACCACGGCATTGGCACCGAAATAGTAAAATAGCCCTTATTGGATTTCTACGGAGAAAGAGAACATAGATGAACGTAGCGCAGATATTCGAGTCTTATAAAAAATATATAGTGCCAAGTTATTCCAAGGTCCCTTTCATATTTGTGAAGGGCAAGGGCAGTTATTTATGGGATATCCACGGGAAAAAATACCTTGATTTTTTCCCCGGCTGGGGAGTCGGCAGCGTAGGACACTGCCACCCTAAGGTTATATCGGCGGTAAGGGACCAGCTCAAAAAGCTGATTTTTGTGCCCAATAATTATCATACGGTTGTGCAGGCAAAATTAGCCAAGGAACTCCATTTTTGGGCGGGGTTTGACTGCAAGGCATTTTTCTGTAATTCGGGTGCGGAGGCTAACGAGGCAGCGATAAAGCTCGCGCGAAAATTCGGGCAAGGCCGTTACGAGATCATTACTTTTGAAAATGCCTTCCACGGCAGGACCTTGGCAACCGTGGCAGCGACTGGCCAGAAAAAATACCAACAGGGCTTTGAACCGATGCCTGAGGGTTTTAAAAATATCCCGTATAACAATATAGACGTGCTCAAGCGGGCCGTCACCGACAACACAATAGCGGTGATGCTGGAACTTATTCAGGGAGAAGGCGGCATCAATGTGGCCGATAAAGGTTTTGTGGCGCAACTGCGAAATTTTTGCGACGAAAGAAAGCTATTGATGATTATTGACGAAGTTCAGACCGGTATTGGCCGTACCGGAAAAATGTTCGCCTGGCAGCATTACGGTATCGTGCCGGATATTTTTACTCTCGCTAAGGCATTAGGCGGCGGTTTTCCTATAGGGGCGATGCTGTCAAAGGCAGAAATCGCAGATTGCCTTGGCCCGGGCATGCATGCGTCTACGTTTGGCGGGGGAGCGGTAATCTCAAGGGCCGCACTGGCTGTGCTTCAATCGATTCAAAAGGAAAAGCTGCTGGGCAATGCCCACAGGATGGGTATCTATTTATCTGAAAGGCTGCATGGGCTCTCTTCAGAGTGCCCGCGTATCAAGGATGTCCGCGGAATGGGTTTGATGTGGGGCATAGAATTGCAGCAGGAGGGCAAGCCGATAGTCGAACAATGCAGCAGGCAGGGTTTGTTAATCAATTGTACGCATGATACCGTGCTTAGGCTTATGCCGGCATTGCACGTTTCGAAGAAACAGATTGATACCGCATTGAAAATACTCAAAGACGTATTGAGAGGCTAACGTATGAACAAAGACCTGATTAGCATAAAGGACCTGTCGGTAAAAGATATAGAAGGGATTTTTTCGCTTGCCTTGAAGATGAAAAAAAGACCGGCTGTTTTTTCGCGCTCCCTCCAGGGTAAAACCCTGGCATTGATTTTTGAAAAACCGTCTAACAGGACGTATGTATCGTTTCAGGTAGGGATGTATCAGCTTGGAGGAAACTCGATATATTTGGGCCCGGAACATATTAAGCTGGGCGTGCGGGAATCGGTTCACGACGTGTCAAAAACATTAAGCCGTTACGTCGACAGTATTGTGATACGTACGTTTGCGCATGCAAAAGTGCTGGAGATGGCGCGCTATTCGGACAAGCCGGTGATTAACGGATTATCCGACTTTTCTCACCCCTGCCAGGCGCTGGCCGACGTATTTACCATCAAAGAAAAGTTGCACAGGCTAAAGGGGGTTACCCTTGCGTATATGGGTGACGGCAATAATGTGTGCGTTTCGTTGCTGTATATTTGTGCGAAGCTGGGTATCCACATAAGAGTTGCGGCACCTTTGGGGTATGAGCCTCAATCCAGTGTCGTTATGCACGCAAAGGCATTGGCGCGCGCAAGCGGCGCAGGGATAGACATAACCCGGAATCCTCTTGAGGCGGCTAAAGGCGCTGATGTGCTGTATACGGATGTGTGGGCAAGCATGGGCCAGGAGAAAGAGGCGCAAATACGTAAGAAAATATTTAAGCCTTTTCAGCTTAATTCAAACCTTGCTTCGTATGCGAGCAAGAAAGCCTTAATCATGCATTGCCTGCCTGCGCACCGGGGAGAAGAGATAACCGATGCGATAATTGACAGCAAGAATTCTATCGTATTTGACCAGGCAGAGAACCGGATGCATGTGCAGAAAGCCATTTTGGTAAAATTAATGAAGGGATGAGGTCTATGCGAAAGAAGACAAAAGACACAGGCTTTATGAAAAAAATCGTATTGGCGTATTCAGGCGGATTAGATACTTCGTGCGCGGTCCGCTGGTTAAAAGAACGCGGATACGAAGTGATTTGTTTTGTCGCTGATTTAGGCCAGGGGTTAGGCCAAGGAGAGGATTTTGGCCTGATACGGGAAAGGGCCCTTGCTGCAGGCGCCTGCAAAGTATACATCAAGGACCTTCAGGAAGAATTTATCGAAGAATTTATTATGCCTTCACTTAAGGCCAATGCGCTGTATGAAGGCAAATATCTGCTCGCTACCGCACTGGGAAGGCCGCTTATCGCAAAGCACTTAGTCGATATTGCGCATAAAGAGAAAGCGCATGCGGTTGCCCATGGTTGTACCGGAAAAGGAAACGACCAGGTCAGATTTGAAGTGACAGTCGGCATATTGGACCCCAAGCTGGAAATCGTCGCCCCGGTCCGGGAATGGGAATTCAAGTCCCGCGAGGAAGAAATAGAATACGCTAAGTTGTACGATATCCCGATAGACGTCACGAAGAAGAAGCCTTACAGCATTGATAGAAATATCTGGGGCGTAAGCATTGAAGCGGGAGTGCTGGAAGATTTAGATAAGGAACCGCCCGAAGACGCCTATCTTGTTACGAAGGGCCCTACAAGCGGCGCAAGCTATCCCAAATACATTGAAGTGAGTTTTGAGAAAGGCGTACCTAAAAGAATTGACGGGCGCTCGTACAAACTTAAGGACCTTATTACGGAACTCAATGTGGTTGGCGGCTTGCATGGAGTAGGCAGAAGCGATGTGGTTGAGAACCGGCTTGTAGGCATCAAATCACGCGAGGTGTATGAAGCCCCGGCTGCAACAATCCTCTATGCCGCCCATAAAGAATTAGAGAGCCTTGTGCTTGACAGGGAGCTGGCACATTTTAAAGAAGTAGTATCGCTGAAATATTCTGAGCTGGTCTATTACGGCCTTTGGTACGCCCCCTTAAAGGGCGCGCTTGATGGTTTTGTCGCACACACACAGGGGCATGTGACAGGGACAATACGCCTGAAGCTTTCGAAAGGGATGTGCGTTGCAGTCGGACGCAACTCCCCGCATTCGCTTTACAAAAAAGAATTGAGCACGTACGGCAAAGAAGACAAGTTTAACCAGAAGCTTGCGAAAGGGTTCATTGAAATTTGGGGGATGCCCTATCGCAGATAGGCCAGGCTTGGCTTGTAGTCGGGAGAACTAAAAATGACCAAGAAATTATGGGGCACGCGGTTTAGTAAAAAAAGTAACCCGCTTATGGACAAATTCACCTCAAGCATTTCTTTTGACAAACGATTGGCTACGTATGATATTGCCGGCAGTATTGCCCATGCGCGAATGCTGCAAAAACAGAAGATAATCCCATCAAAAGACGCATACGCAATAGTAAAAGGCCTGAACGCACTGGCTGTGCAAATCAATTCCGGGAAATTCAAGTTTGACGAAGGGGCAGAAGACGTGCATTCGAATATCCAGGAAGCCTTATTTAAAAAAATAGGCAGCCCGGCCCTTAAATTGCATACCGCGCGTTCGCGCAATGACCAGATTGCGCTAGATATCCGTATGTATTTGACGGAAGAGGTTTCCGGGTTAATTGCGTTAATCAGCGCCTTGCAAAAATCTATCCTGCATTTCAGCCAGCGCAATAACGCAGTGATCATACCGGGTTATACACATCTTCAGGTGGCGCAATGCGTGCTTCTGGCGCACCATTTACTTGCATACATAGAGAGCCTGGAGCGGGATAAGGCGCGCTTATCGGATGCCCAGAAGAGAATCAGCGCAATGCCTTTGGGTAGCTGTGCGCTTTCCGGGACCGGCCTGCCAATAGACCGCGAGTTTGTCAAGAGGGAGCTTGCGTTTAAGTCGGTCACTTCTAACAGCCTGGACAGCGTAAGCGACCGGGATTTCATCATCGAAATCTTAGCTGACCTCTCAATCCTGTCGGTGCATCTTTCCCGTTTTGCCGAGGATTTGATCCTGTGGTCAACAAAAGAATTTGATTTTATCGATATCGATTTTTCCTTTTGTACCGGCTCAAGCATTATGCCTCATAAGAAAAACCCGGACGTACTGGAATTGATTCGGGGTTATGCGGGAAGAATACATGGCGACCTTTCTAACGTGCTGATCCTCATGAAAGGCCTGCCGCTCTCTTATAACCGGGACCTGCAGCTGGACAAGCCCCCGTTATTTAACTCAATTGACACGGTAAAGGATATCCTTGGTATCTTGGCTGAAGTTTTCAAGCATGTCTCTATCAATGAGGAGGCAATAGTAAAGAAGCTGATGGATGAATCCCTTTTTTCGGTAGACGTCGTCGAATACCTGATCAAAAAAGGGGTCCCCTACCGCCAGGCGCACGACATCGTTGGCACAATAGTAAGGGATTGCCTTGATAAAGGCAAGAAGATTTCAAGCCTTACTCCGGAAGAGTTAAAAAAATACTCTCCGAAGCTAAAGGCCGATGTC
Source organism: Candidatus Omnitrophota bacterium (assembly GCA_040754255.1). Taxonomy (GTDB): domain Bacteria; phylum Omnitrophota; class Gorgyraeia; order Gygaellales; family Profunditerraquicolaceae; genus SURF-25. The sequence goes on from JBFMDA010000011.1 coordinate 11,998, forward strand.
AAAAATATACTTAATGCCTGGACCTCTGTAAGCCTTAAAACCTCTTACGGCGGAACGAATCCAGGGTTGGTCCGGCAGCAGCTTAAGAAATGGAGTAAACGGCTCAATGCATGAATTCAGGTATCGTAGGAATGCCCTTTATTGCGAGGATGCAAAGGTTTCTGATTTAGCGCTTCGTTTCGGCACGCCTCTGTTTGTATATAGCTATCACACCTTAATTGATCATTTCGTCAAACTACAGAAAGCCTTTGCGTCGATTAAGCCTCTTATTTGTTATTCGGTAAAGGCGAATTCAAACCTCGCAATCCTCAAAGCACTTATAGATAAAGGCGCAGGTCTGGATGTTGTATCCGGGGGGGAACTCTTCCGGGCAGGTAAGGCCGGCTGCCCTGCGCAACGCATAGTATACGCTTCAGTCGGAAAGACCGAAAGCGAAATAGAAGAGGCGGTAAGGAGGGGGATTCTATTTTTTAACGTAGAGTCTATTCCTGAGCTCAACGCCATTAACCGGATTGCAAAAAAATTACGCAAAATTACAGCTGCGGCTATACGGGTAAATCCCGATATTGAGCCCAAGACGCATGCGTATATCACCACCGGCAAGAATACCAATAAATTCGGCATTGATTTCGCCAGTGTTGAGTCCCTTTTTCGAAAAGCACATACGCTTTCACATGTGGCCATAAAGGGCCTTCATATCCATATCGGGTCCCAGATAACGGAAAGCACTCCTTTTGTCTCTGCCATTTCAAAAATACTCTGTCTCATCCGTCGCTTAAAGGCCAGCGGGGTCCACTTGGAGTATCTGAATATCGGCGGGGGGTTGGGGATAGTGTACGACAAAGAAACTCCACAGACAGCTTCGGCCTTTGCCTTAAAAGTGCTTCCGCTCATCAAGGAGTCAGGCCTTAAAATAATTCTTGAGCCGGGCAGGTTTATTGTCGGCAACGCAGGTATCTTGGTTACGAAAATCCTCTACGTAAAAGAAACCAGGCGCAAGACTTTTCTGATTGTTGATGCAGGTATGAATGATTTGATCAGGCCTGCGCTTTACAGCGCATACCATCGGGTTATTCCCCTGAAGCCCAAAAAGCGCCATCCGCATACTAAAGGGGTTACCGCAGACGTGGTCGGTCCGATTTGCGAGAGCGGCGATTTTCTGGCAAAAGACAGAAAACTGCCGCCGCTTCTGCAGGGTGAGTACCTTGCAGTGATGGGTGCGGGCGCATATGGTTTCAGCATGTCCAGCAATTATAATTCCAGGCGCAGGGCTCAGGAAGTGATGATAGTCAAGGACAGGGCGTTTGTGATCAGAAAGAGGGAGAGTTTCCAGGATTTAGTGAAAAACGAAAACATTCCTCCGTTCCTATTAGGTCTTTAATTATGCATGGAATCCGTTTTGTCAAAATGGTAGCATCCGGCAATGATTTCGTAATTGCCGAAGAGAAAGAATTACGGGTTGCCAACGCGCGGAATATTGCCCGTGCGGTATGCCAGAGGAAATCCGGTATCGGCTCAGACGGGTTGCTTGTCTTGGGCCCTTCCACGCGCGCAGATGTAGGCATGCGCGTTTTTAATGCTGACGGGTCAGAAGCAGAAATGTGCGGGAATGGCGCGCGTTGCGTTGCACTGTATATGTACCGTTTTCGCAGGCGCAAGCCATTTTTCACCATAGAAACCAAGGCCGGTATTATTAGAGCCGAAGTGTCTGGGCAAAACGTAAAAGTCAAATTGACGGATCCTCTGGTGCGTGCGCAGCAGGTACCTCTTTCCTTACAGAAGAGTCTCAATGTGCACTATATCAATACAGGAGTCCCGCACGTGGTTATTTTCGTTGAAGGCCTGGACACTATCGATGTAGAAACTATAGGAATGCAGGTGAGGTACCATAAGAAATTTGCACCCGCAGGTACGAATGTAAATTTTGTTGAGGTGGCCTCTCCGTCTCTCATAAAGGTGCGGACCTATGAGCGCGGTGTTGAAGGCGAAACGCTTGCCTGCGGGACAGGAAGCGTTGCTTCAGCATTAATCTTTGCCATGAAAACAGGCGCCAAGCACAAGGTGGATGTATATACTAAAAGTAAAGAGTTGCTCACGGTATATTTTCAATATGAACGAGGCAGTTTTTCTAACGTCTGGCTTAAAGGGAAAGCCAGGATAGTCTTTTCAGGAACGAGTGTTATATAAAAAGGAGGAGTAGTGATGCTGTGGATATTTCTTTTGGTTGTAGCGGTTGCCGTTGCATGGTTCATTGCGTCATACAACGGCCTGGTGTCATTAAGAAACCAGGCGACAAACGGCTGGAAACAGATTGACGTGCAATTAAAGCGTCGCCATGACCTGATTCCTAACTTGGTTGAGACGGTCAGGGGTGCAATGAAATTCGAACAGAATACCCTGACCCAGGTTATAGAGGCTCGCAACAAAGCAATCGCGGCTCAAGGGGTGGCTGAGAAGGCAACTCAAGAAAATGTGTTGACCGGCGCCCTCAAGCAGCTTTTTGCCTTGGTTGAGAATTACCCCGATTTGAAGTCGAACCAAAACGTAGGCAAATTACAGGAAGAGCTTGTTTCTACAGAGAACAGGATCGGGTTTGCGCGGCAATTCTATAATGATATCGCGACAAAATTCAATACCGCGTTGCAGGTTTTTCCCACGAATATGGTTGCCGGGATGTTTAGCTTTAAAGAAGCAGAATTGTTTGAGATTACCGATAGCGCCGAGCGGTCGGTTCCGAAGGTGGACTTGAACATTAAATGAACATCTACGAACAGGCACTGAGTAACAGGCGCGCAACGTGGGCGGTCAGCAGTGTGTTCGTTGTGCTTTTTTTATTTATCGGGTTCGGGTTTGATTATATGTACGGCGCAGGCCCTTCAGTGCCTATTTTTACCATTGGGGCGCTCATTCTGGGCATAGTGTCTGCGTATAGCAGTTATGAGTATGGAGACAGGTTTATCCTTTCTTCGACACACGCGCAGCCTCTTGATTTGGAAGACCCCGCGCAAAAACAATGGCAAAATGTTGTAGAGGAAATGAGCATTGCCGCGGGCATCCCTTTGCCTAAGACATTCGTCATTGAAGACCAGGATCCCAATGCATTTGCGACAGGCAAGGATCCGCAGCATTCTTCGCTGGTGGTTACCAAAGGGCTGTTGCAGGTGTTGGACAGGGATGAGCAGCAGGCAGTGGCTGCGCATGAGATGAGCCACATACGCAACTTTGACATAAGGGTAATGCTTATGCTCTCCGTGCTGGTAGGCGCGGTAGCATTGATTTCTGACTGGGCGCGCAGAGGGATATTCCGCGGCTCTCGTCGTTCAGGTTCAAGAAGGCAAGGGCAGGGCAACGCTGCGTTATTGCTGCTTGCGGTTTGGCTGGTCACGATTATTCTTGCGCCCCTTTTATCCCAGCTGCTTGCGATGTGTGTATCGCGTAAACGCGAGTATCTTGCTGATGCATCAGGGGCGGAATTGACGCGGCACCCCCTGGCGTTGGCACGCGCGCTTGAAAAAATAGACTCCCGCAATGAGCCCACACGTTCCATACACCAGGGGACTGCGCATCTTTGCATAGCCGACCCTAAGGGCAGGCCGTTGAATGCAAAACAGGGCTGGGTTGCAGATGTATTGGCTACGCATCCGCCGATCAACAGGCGCATAGAGGCGCTTAAGCAGATGGCGTATGTTTCTTAAGCGATGGAGGAATCCAGATGTTTAAAGGTTCTATTGTTGCGATAGTCACGCCGTTTAAAAACGGGAAAGTGGATGAGAAAAAACTTAAGGAACTGATCGAGTTTCATATTGCCAACGGTACGTGCGGCATTGTGCCCTGCGGGACTACGGGAGAATCGGCAACGTTGTCGTTTGAGGAGCACGACAGGGTAATCGAGATTACGATCGAACAGTCAAAGAAGAGGGTACCGGTTATTGCGGGCACTGGCTCGAATTCCACCGAAGAGGCTATCATGCTCACCCGCCATGCGCAGAAAGCCGGGGCAGATGCGTCGCTTCAGGTTTCTCCTTATTATAATAGGCCGACCCAGCGCGGGCTCTTCGAGCATTTTAAAGCGATTGCTCAAGCAGTCGATATCCCGCTTATCCTCTATAACATAGCTTCCCGCACAGGAGTGAACATTGAGCCAGAGACTATTGCCAAATTGGCCAAAGAGTGCAAAAACATCGTCGGTGTCAAAGAGGCATCAGGCAGCCTTGACCAGATGGCGCGCATAAAGGCCCTTTGCCCGGATTCTTTCAGTCTGATTTCAGGGGATGATTCGCTTACTCTTGCGGTGCTCAGTATCGGCGGGACAGGGGTTATCTCTGTAGTCGCCAATATCGTTCCGAAAGATGTGGCGGAGTTAGTGGCGTCGTTTGAGAAGGGCAATATCAGAAAGGCCCAAGAACTCCATTATAAATTGCTTCCTTTGATAAAAGCGATATTCATAGAGACTAATCCTATCCCGGTTAAGGCGGCAATGGGATTATTGGGCATGTGCGAACCTGATCTAAGGCTCCCGATGTGCCCCATGGCGCCCGAAAACGAGGAAAAGTTGAAAAAAGCACTAAGGGACTATGGTCTCTTATAGCGGGAAAGATATTGGGTGGGTTATGTGTAGTGTGTATAGCGCCGCGTAATAACGGTTATTGGGTGTTGGGTTAGGTTATAGGCCTGGTTATTGGGTAAGGTAGGTGGTGTAAAAACACACACCAATAACCATACTCCAACAACTAGACCATAAACCTTACCCTTGCCTTTTAATCTGGGCCTCGACCTTTTATGGTTTTATTGTTTAGGACGAAAAGGAGTATCTATGATTAAACTGGGCATTGCGGGTGCATGCGGAAAAATGGGAAGGCGCATATTTGAGTTAGCTTCTTCTGACAAGGCCTTTGAGGTTACCCTTGCCCTTGAGAGGAAGGGCACACCCTTAATCGGCAGAGAGATGGGAAGGCTTAAGGTGTCTTCGAGCCCCGACGGAATATTTCTTATCGACCTTCTTATTGATTTTACTTCAGCCGACGCAACCGAAATGAATCTTGAGTATGTCGCAAAGTACAGAAAGGCTCTTGTCCTGGGGACAACCGGCCTTAATGAGGCGCAATTAAAGAAGGTAGAGGAAATCTCTCATGTAGTCCCGGTGGTGTTTTCTCCGAATATGTCCGTAGGGGTAAATGTGCTTTTTACGCTTTTGCCTGAGATATATAAAAGGCTTGGGAATGAGTACGGCATCGAAATAGTGGAAGCCCATCACAGGACAAAAAAGGATGCGCCTTCGGGAACCGCCAAAAGAATCGTCCAGATTTTGTCGGAGTCGGCGAAACAGGATATACCGGTGCACGCGATCCGTTTAGGCGACATAGTGGGTGATCATACAGTAATCTTTTCGGGGAATTCCGAACGGATCGAGATAAAGCATCAGGCGCACTCAAGGGATCTGTTTGCCCTGGGTGCCTTAAAAGCCGCAAAATGGCTGACAGGCAAGGCCCCCGGTTTGTATACTATGCAGGATGTACTTTTCAAATAAACAATTGCTACTGCAGTATTAACGATTACATTTTTACAAAAGGAAACAGGCTATGGAATGGAGAGCGAGCAGGCGGTTAAGTAAATTACCTCCTTATCTTTTCTTTGAGATTGATAAAGCAAAAAGGGCGGCACGCCGGCAGGGCAGAGACATAATTGACTTTGGTATCGGCGATCCTGACCAGCCGACGCCCCGTTATATCATCGACGCATTGCAACGAGCATCACAAGACCCGGCAAATCACCGTTATGCCCTTGATCAGGGCATGCCGCGCCTGCGCGCTGCAATTGTAGGTTGGTATAAAAAGAGATTCAATGTGGCGCTGGACGCCGATACAGAAATCCTTCCCTTGATTGGCTCAAAGGAAGGCATTGCGCATTTTCCTTTAGCGTTCATTAATCCGGGGGACTGCGCCCTTATTCCCGACCCTTGCTATCCCCCGTACAAGAGCGGCACTATTTTTGCCGGCGGGGTTCCTTATTTGCTCCCCTTAAGGCAGGAAAACAATTTTCTCATCGACCTTAAAAAAATCCCTTCCGCCATACTAAAGAAATCAAAAGTACTCTATGTGAATTACCCGAATAATCCGACCAGCGCAACGTGCGAAACCGGCTTCTACGAAGATATCGTCGCCTTTGCCAAAAAGCACAGATTGATTGTCGTTTCAGACCTGGCGTATTCCGAAATCTATTTTGACAGAGAAAAGCCGCACAGCCTTTTAGAAATTGAAGGCGCAAGGGAGGTATGCCTGGAGTTCCATTCGCTTTCAAAAACCTTCAACATGACTGGCTGGAGGGTTGGTTGGGCCTGCGGAAACCGCTCTCTTGTGCAGGCATTGTCTAACGTGAAGTCCAATATAGACTCGGGGATTTTTTCGGCAATACAATGCGCCGGCATAGCGGCCCTAGAGGGCTCAGACAGCCATCCGCAGGCGATGCGCGAGCTTTACCGCCAAAGGCGGGACGCGTTTGTGGCAGGCGTAAGGGCATTGGGATGGGATGTTGCCGGTCCATCCGCAACATTTTATGTGTGGGCAAAGCTTCCCGGGAGGAAGGGCTCAATCGGCTTTGCGTCTGAGTTACTTCAAAAGGCAGATATTGTTGCAACGCCAGGCATTGGCTTCGGGAAGCCCGGTGAAGGATTTATTCGTTTCGCGCTTACAGTCGAGAAGAACAGGATAGAAGAGGCAATCGGGCGGTTTAAAAAAATATGGTAACCTCTTTTATAGGTATCGGTTCAAATATCGGCGATCGCAGGCGATATATTACCGCTGCCATCAGGCAGCTTAAAACACTGCCTGCTACCCGGGTCAGCAAGATGTCGGAAATAATGGAGACCATGCCTGAAAAAGGGCCGGCCCAGGGCAACTATTTGAACTGTGTCGTACAAATTGAAACAGATTTATTCCCTTACCAGCTGTTGCAGGCGTTACAAAAAATCGAAATATCGTTAGGCAGGTTTCGCACTGTCAAGAATGCCCCGCGTACCATTGATCTGGATATATTGTTATACGCCGATGCCACTATACACGAAGAAGGCTTATGTATTCCTCATCCGCGGATGCTTGAGCGTGAATTCGTGCTTGTCCCTTTAAAAGAAATAGCGCCTGATGTAGCTAATCGACTTTTAGGTAGGGCAGGGAAGAAGCGCCGTGTAGTGCTAAAGGCAGCCCTTGCAAAAAAGACGCATACACGCGCGAAGAGAAAGAAAAAGGTCAGCCAGGCATGAAAATCATACGGCAGATACGCCAAATGCAAAAGACGGCATGTATGCTGAAGCGCAAGGGTAACACCGTGGGGTTTGTCCCCACTATGGGCGCGTTGCACGCAGGGCACCTTAGCCTTATACGGCAGGCACGTACCGATAACGACATTGTAATAGTGAGCATTTTTGTAAACCCTGTTCAGTTTGGCCGCGGCGAGGATTATAAGAGGTATCCCAGAAAGTTAGTGCAGGATTCGCAACTATGCAGGAAGGCAGGAGTCGATTTTATTTTTTGCCCCTCGCCAAGCGCTATGTACACAAAAGACTACCAAACCTACGTTGAGGTTGCACAGCTAAGCAAGCCGCTCTGCGGAAGGTTTAGGCCCGGTCATTTTCGTGGAGTAGCTACGGTAGTCGCTAAACTATTCCACATAATTCAACCAACCATTGCCTATTTTGGCTTAAAGGACGCGCAACAGGCACTGGTCGTAAGAAAGATGGCAGAGGACTTAAACTTTCCGGTCCAAATCAAGGTGTTACCTACGGTACGGGAGAAAGACTTGCTGGCGATAAGCTCCCGCAACAACTATTTGAATGCGAGGCAACGAAAGGAAGCCGTACTACTACCAGAGGCATTACTCCTTGCCCATACGTTGATACATCGGGGAGAAAGGAGCGCCTGCGTGATCGTCAGGAAAATGAGGCGTTTGATACAGGGGGCAACAAGTGGTAAGGTCCAGTATATATCCGTAGTTGATGCACAGGAGCTCAAGGAGCAGAAGATACTAAGAGGAAACGTATTGATTGCACTTTCGGTATGGTTTGGGAAAACAAGGTTAATAGATAATATACTGCTTTGCGTATAGGGATATTCGTATGGTCAAGGTCGGAATCATTGGTTGCGGGGCAATAGGCAGTTCGTTAACAGGCAGCATAGCCCGTAATTTTAAGGGTAAGGCACAACTGGCAGGGTGTTATGATATCAATCCGCAGAAATCAAAAGGCCTGGCTAATGCCTTAGGCAAGCCTTCTTTATCTGCCGGGAGCCTGGCTGTATTAATCCGCAAATCCGATTTGCTTATCGAGGCGACAAGCATGAAAGCCTCTTTTTCTATCGTGCGAGAAGCGGTAAAAGCAAAAAAGGATATTATCGTCCTTAGCGTGGGAGGGCTTCTTATGCATGCCGGCCAACTCGCCCGGATGCTTAAAAAATACAAATCCCGCGTATATCTGCCTTCGGGTGCGCTGTGCGGCATCGATGGGTTAAAAGCAGCAGCGTGCGGCAAGATAACCAAGGTCATCCTGACCACAAGGAAACACCCCCGTTCGCTTCAGGGTGCTCCTTATTTGATGAAGAAAAAGATACATCTTGGCCGTATCACCAAAGAAACGCTTGTCTTTCAAGGCACTGCGGTGGAGGCAATCAAGGCATTCCCCCAAAATATAAACGTAGCAGCGGTCTTAAGTATGGCGGGGTTGGGCCCGCGAAAGACGCAAGTCAGGATAATTGCTTGTCCCCAATCATTAAAGAACGTCCATGAAGTACGGATTGAATCTGACGCGGCAATAATTTGCACCCGCACTGAAAACGTAGTGCACCCCAAGAACCCGAAGACGAGCTTTCTTGCGGTAGTATCAGCATTGTCGGTTGTGAAGCAGGTTTTAAGCGGCTTGAAAATCGGGACGTAGTGCGGTTGATTGAAAGTATCAGGAACAAAATTCATTACGAAGGGAGGTGAACAAATATATGGCACAGAAACTAATGAAGCTGGGCATCAAAAGACAGAAGGGCTACCTTTACTATGTCGACAAGAAAGGTGATGTCTCTTGCGCAAAAATGGCTCGAGGCAGCAAAAAAGGAGGCAGCCCTAAGAAGGTAGCTAAGTGCGGCATCAAAAGGCAGAAAGGCTACCTTTATTTCATTGACAAAAAAGGCGATGTCTCCTGCGCCAAAATGAAAAGGGGCGGCACGAAGAAAAGAAAGAAAAGATAAGAGGAGTATTGCATTAACCATAAGCCCCTGTTGATAGAAACGGCAGGGGCTTAAGGTTTTAACGGGCCTATGAGACGAATAACCGTTCCATTGAAAATCACAGCATTATTCTTTATCGTGTTGTTATTTTTCGCTCTCAGAGTGCATACCTTTTATCTGTCGCACATCAATAACGACGAATTGATCTATCTTGGGCTGGCTTTAAAAATAGACCAGTCGGGTTTTAAGGTGTTCGACGGCCATTATAACATTTATAACCTCGATCTAAAGATTGGCAAAAATTTTGTGGGCATAAAGCCATCCGGCGAAAGGCTGGGTACCCTGGCACAACTCTTGCGAGTTGATGAAGGGGTAGAGACGCAGCAATTATCCCACCATCCCCCGTTATTAAGCCTCCTTCTGGCAGCTTCTCACCGTATCTTTATGCCAAACCATGCGTATATTTCAAGTTTCAGGCGTATAAATGCGAATGCGGTATTCCTGCAATGGTATTGCGGTAGTATTCCTTTTTTTGCAAGCCTGTTGACGGTTTTCTTGGTGTATTTACTCGGTAAGGCTTTTTTTTGCCAGCGGGTAGGGTTATTTGCTGCATTCCTGCTGGTGGTTACCCCCACTGATATGCTGACCGCACAAAAAATATGGGCGGATAATTTAGTTACCCTTTGTATATTGCTCTCGGTGTATGCATACTGGCTTTCCTTGAAGAAAAACAGCGCAGTGCTGGCAGTACTTTCCGGCGTATGTGCGTGGCTGGCTATTGTAACCAAGCAATCGGGCATACTTACTGTGCCACTCGTATTGGTCTTACATCATTTTTTTTACTTTAAGGCAGGTTTTTCGCTTTTTGCACGGCTTGCCGAGAGAAAGCTGCTATTGTTTCTTTTTGTGTGCGCATTGCTTACGGCAGGATGGGCAACGATATACGTCAGACAGAACGGTTTAGCCGCGTTATGGCTGCAGTATACTTCCCAGTTTGCGGCAAAGGTAATGTATCCTACGGACTTCATCAGGTTTGTGAACACCAGGCCATGGTTTACTCATCTTCTGACGATTCCGTTTCAGCAGCCTCTTTTTATCTTTACCTACGCTACTTTCTTGTATGTGATAAAAGATAAGGCGTTCCGACGGCAGCTGTGTTTCTTATGTTTCTGGTTTTTAGTTTTTCTTATTTCGGCTACTTTGATGCAGGGCAAAGAGGAAAGGTATTTGCTTCCTGCCTACCCGGCGATTACTTTGCTTGCGTCATATTCTGTTATAAGGATCTGGGATTCCTTTGGTGCCCGCACAGGCCGCCTGCCGGTTCTTTTAAGGTGCGCTTTGATTATCCTGTTATGTATTGCGTCGTTTCAGGCTATCACGATTGGCTTGTCCGCGGTGTTTAGCCGCGTGAGCCTCATCCCCATACCGGCGTAACAGGCACATAGTAGCGAATATAGTATACTCATTATGCAACACACTCAACAAATCAAGATCAGCGGAGCAAGAGAGCATAACCTAAAAAATATCAATCTTACGCTTCCCCGCAATGCGCTTATTGTAATTACTGGGCTTTCCGGCTCAGGTAAGTCTAGCCTTGCATTCGACACCATTTATGCGGAGGGGCAGAGGCGTTACGTGGAAAGCCTTTCTAGTTATGCACGTCAGTTCCTTGAGCAGTTACAAAAACCCGACATCGATTATATTGAGGGCTTATCGCCAGCCATCGCTATTGAGCAGCGCACCGCCGGCGGCAATCCCCGTTCTACGGTTGCCACACAAACTGAGATTTACGATTACTTCCGGCTTCTCTTTGCGCGCATCGGCAAGGTCTTTTGCTACCGATGCGGCAGGCCTGTCGAGAAACAGACGTCCCAGGAAATCGTTTCAAAGATATTGTCTTTTCCGGCAGGGGCAGCAATACAGGTACTTTCTCCCTTAGTCAAAGGGAGGAAGGGAGAATATAGGGATATATTCTCAAAGATACAAAAGTCCGGATTTACGAAAGTGCGCCTCGACGGCGAAATTCGCCAGGTCTCTGAAAGGAAAAAACTGGAGAAATACAAAATCCACAATATAGAGATTGTGGTGGACAGGCTGATGGTGAAGCCGCAGATCAAACACAGGCTGAACGATTCGATTGAGACCGCGCTTAAAATGGGCAAAGGTGTTGCGATTATTTCCGTCGAATCCGAAGGACGCCAAAAGGATTTTGTATTCAGCGAGCAATTCAGCTGCTCTCACTGTGAAATCAGTTATGCGGAAGTCGAGCCGCGTAATTTTTCTTTCAATTCTCCTTATGGGGCATGCCCCGAATGCAATGGCTTAGGCACGAGGCTTGAGTTTGACCCCGATCTTGTGGTCCCGGATAGGAATAAATCCATTAATGAGGGAGCAATTGCTCCGTGGAAAAGGGGCGGCAGGGGATATATCCTTTACTACCGCTGGCTGGTACGCGAACTTGCCTCTGGTATGGGGTTTGATTTAGACGCCCCTTTCAAGAAATTAAACAAGGGCCAGCAGCAGTCGATTCTTTACGGGACCCAGGCGTATGAGGTAAACGGAAAGCCATTTGAAGGCGTAATCCCGCATCTGGTGCGCCTTTTTCATCAGACAGAAAGCGATTATTTAAAGCATGAGATTTCACGTTTTATGTCGACGTTGCCTTGTCCGGCCTGCCATGGGTCACGGCTGCGGAAGGAAAGCCTGGCAGTAAAAATACAAAACAAAAATATTTGGGATATTTGCCGGATGAGCATACGAGAGGCACACGGTTTTTTATCGGGCCTTGCGCTTAGCGATAAAGAGAGGCATATCGCTCTTCAGGTGCTTAAAGAGATAACAAAAAAACTACAATTTTGTATTGACGTAGGGCTCGATTACATTACGCTTGACCGAAAAAGCGCAACGCTTTCCGGGGGCGAGGCCCAGCGGATACGCCTTGCGACACAGGTAGGGTCCGGGCTGGTAGGCGTCCTCTATATACTTGATGAGCCCAGTATCGGCTTGCACCCCAGAGATAATTGTAAATTGATAGCTACGTTAAAGGCGTTGCGCGATTTGGGCAATACGCTGATCGTAGTAGAGCACGATGAGACAACCATACGGGAGGCTGATTTTGTAATTGACCTCGGGCCGGGTGCTGGAAGGCACGGCGGAGAAGTGGTTTTTGCCGGCCCGTTCGCAGATTTATTAAAGACTAAGGATTCTCTCACCGCACAGTATTTACGCAATGAACTGCGGATTCAGGTACCGGCACAGAGAAGGCCTTGGAGGGATAAGAAATGCATTGAACTCGACGGCGCCAAAGAGCACAACCTTAAAGATATCCGGGTAAGGTTCCCGCTCGGGGTGTTTATATGCGTGACCGGGGTATCCGGGTCAGGAAAATCGACGCTTGTTCAGGAGACCCTCTTTAATGCGCTGGCGCAAAAACTTTATAATTCGAAAGAAAAACCCGGGGCGTACCGTACGCTACGCGGGATAGAATTGATTGATAAGGTTATCGTAGTCGACCAATCTCCCATTGGCCGCACCCCCCGCTCAAACCCTGCAACCTATACCGGCGTATTTAACCATATCAGGGAACTTTTCAGCAAGCTACCGGAATCACGGATACGCGGTTATAAGCCGGGAAGGTTCTCGTTTAATGTCAAAGGCGGCAGGTGCGAAGCGTGCATGGGTGACGGGATAAAAAAGATCGAAATGCATTTTCTGCCAGACGTCTACGTTAAATGCGATGTCTGCAACGGTAAGCGTTTTAACGAGGCGACCTTGGAGGTCAAATACAAAGGCAGGTCTATTACCGAGATTCTGGATATCACGGTAGAAGAGGCGCTCGATATATTTGCGAATATCCCGCCGATACGCAATACCCTTAGTTATCTTTACGATGTAGGCTTAGGGTATATCCAGCTTGGCCAATTTGCGACTACTCTATCCGGAGGCGAAGCGCAGCGTGTGAAGCTTTCTTCGGAACTAAGCAGGCGTTCTACGGGAAAAACCATTTTTATACTTGATGAGCCTACTACGGGCTTGCACTTTGCAGATGTCGAGAAATTAATTGCCGTTCTTCAGCGGCTGGTAGATAAGGGCAATACCGTTATCGTTATTGAACACAACCTGGAAGTGGTTAAATGCGCCGATTATATTATTGACCTGGGACCTGAGGGCGGAGATTTGGGAGGAGAAGTGGTTGCGCATGGAAGCCCTGAAGAGGTATGTAGGTGCCGGTCTTCCCGCACCGCTTTGTTCCTTAAGAAACGTATTGAAAAATGATGCGGAAGTGATATAGTAAAAGCCTATGAAAAGATTTTTTTGCATCGTCTTGATTGCCGCCTCTTGTCTAAGCGTTTCCCATAGAGCATACGCAACGGATAAAGAATCCGAGTCTTTTTTTGTTGCCAGTAAAGCGTTTGACGACGGATTCTACGAAGTCTCGCTTTCGCTCCTTGAGCGTTTCCTTGAATCTTACCCGAATACCGCAAAGCTAGGTGAAGCCAAGGTATTGATCGGCCGGTGTTTTTTTCAGCTTGGCAAATACCTGGATGCCCTGAAGCAGTTCGAAGACTTACTGAAAGCTCCTGGGGCAGACTCTTTGAGGGATGAGGTCTATTACTGGATTGCGGAAATCCATTTTCGCGGCAATGATTATTCCAGGGCATCGTTATATTATAAAAAAGTTACCGAAGAATTCCCGAAGTCGCGCTTTCTCGCCGCTTCTTATTATTCCTTAGGGTGGTGTTCATTTCAAGAGCAGAGATTTTCCGAGGCGCTCGCATACTTTAAGATAGTGACCGATAAGTTTTCTGGCCAGGCCCAGGCCCAGGACGCGTCTTTTAAGATGCTCGAATGCCTCTATAACCTTAAGGAGTACGATACGCTAAAAAAATACATTGCCACCTATCAATCGCTTTACCCGCAGGATAAGTCAAAAAGCCCATACCTCTTTTTTTACCGCGCCGAAGCCGATTATTACTTAAATAATTTTGACGAAGCGATCAAATCCTATGACTTTGCCCTTGAAAACACCACGGACCCAAAGATACGGGCACTGTCAAAATTAAGCACGGGATGGGCATACCTGAAACTGAAAAATTATGAAAAAGCAAAAGAAATCTTTTCCGGGATACAAAAAGAAAGCCTGGAAAGCAGGAACGTCGATATTTTGATGTTAGGTCAGGCAATCGCAGCATTTGAAAGCAAGCAGGCCGAGGAAGCAAAAAATATGTATGAAGCGTTGATCCAGTCGACGCTTGACCCCATGGTTTTGCTCCAGGCGTATCTGGGTAAGGCCGATGTGTGGTACAGCCTCAATGATTACAAAAATGCTATCCAGTGTTACAAGGAGGCGTTGAGTAAAGTGGGGGATTCTAGCGTTGGCAGCGATATTACGGATAAGCTGTATTACGGGCTGGCATGGTCATATTTGAAGGAAGGGGAATTTAAGGAGGCGATTAACAATTTCCGTAAAATAGCCCAGAGTACGCAGGATACTATAGTGAAAATCAGCGCGCTCTGTCAGATAGGGGATGCCTACCAGGATTCGGGAGATTACGCAAAGGCCAAGGAGACCTACGACAGCATTCTAAAGGAATTTCCGGAAAGTTTTTATACTGACTACGTGCAATATCAACTTGGCCTTACCATGCTGAAATCTTCGGATTATGACGGGGCAATCATGAGTTTTTTGGCCCTTAAAAAAAATTTCCCAAACTCAAAGTTACTTGATGATGCTTCGTACGCGTTGGGATTAGCTTATTTTCAGCGCAAGGAGTATGCGGTAAGCAGGGAAAACTTTGAAAAGTTCCTATCGGAGTTTAAGGATTCAGACTTAAGGCCGCAGGCACTCTATCTTTTAGGGACCAGCCTGTTTAATCTCGGGAAATATCAGGAGGCAATCGAAGTCTTCAGGGGGATTGCGAAATCGTATGCACACGACGAAGAGCTTATTCAGAAAGCAGAATACGAAATAGCCGACTGTTATTACCAGATGGGCGACGAGAAAGAGGCGATGGCGCGTTTTACCATGCTTCGCGCCAAATACCCCGATTCGAAACTGACGGCTGAAATCATGTGGTGGCTCGGTGAATATTACTATAGGCATAATGACCTGACCCTGGCAAGGCGCTATTTCTCTTCGCTGGTCAGGGATTTTCCCGCAAGCAACCTGATAGCCGACTCTTATTATGCACTCGGTTCCATCGAAAACGAGGAGGGTAATTACGAGGAGGCAACCGACTATTTTAAAAAAGTAATAGAATTGAAGGCTTCTGATTTATCCGGACAGGCAGCCATTGCCATAGCCGATATCTATACCAAAGAAAACAACACGCGCAAAGCCGTTGAGGCCTACCAGCAAATCCTAAAGGAATACCCCAACCTCCTTAGTATTATTTACCCTAAGCTTGCAGACACCCAATTCAAGGCAGGTAATTATGAAGAAGCACTCCTATTGTTCCAGAAGTCAAAAGAGGTTGTTCCTCTAAAAGAGATGGCCTATATCCAGTTTAAAATCGCCGAGGCCTTGCAGGCCCAAGGGAAAAGAAACGCAGCAATCGAGGAATATTTAAAAGTGCCGTACCTTTTTCCCGAAAAGCAGGAGTTTGCCGTAAAATCATATCTTAGGGTAGCAAAGCTTTACGAAGATAGCGAGAAATACGAGGAGGCCATTAGTATTTATAAGAAAGTTGAATCTCTGCATGTGGAGGAATCAAAGTTTGCCCGGGAAATGGTCGATAAACTTACATTACACCACTAAAAAGGGGAGGAACGCATAATGGAGCTTTACAGAATGAGCATATTGCAAATTTTTGTAGCGGGCGGCCCGGTGATGTGGCCGATTCTATTATGTTCGATTTTTGCACTGGCGATAATTATCGAGAAAATTTGGCACTTGCGCAGGGTTAAAATCGACACGAAACAGCTTTTGGATAGTATCCTGGAGAAAATGAAGCGTCATCAAGTCAAGGAGGCCCTTGAGGTCTGCGATGCGACCTCAAGCCCGATAAGCAGGATATTAAAAGCCGGTATTTTAAAATATGACAGGTCCCGCCAGCAGATCAAGGAGGCTATTGAGGATGCTGCGCTTTTTGAGGTGCCGAGGCTTGAGAAGAATTTGACCGCGTTGGCAACGATTGCGCATATTTCTCCGCTTCTGGGGCTGCTGGGGACGGTAACCGGTATGGTCAGGTGTTTTCAGACTATACAGATGAAAGCTACTACCTTTCATCCGGTTGCCCCCGGAGATTTGGCGGGAGGGATCTGGGAGGCGCTTTTGACTACGGTTGCAGGCCTCATTGTGGCTATCCCGACTTTTGTCGCGTATAATTACCTGGTAAGCCGCACAAATAATTTTATACTTGAGATGGAGAAGGCTTCAACAGAGCTAGTGAATTTTTTGAGTGAATAAGGGAGGCAATAAATGAGATTCAAAAGGCATATGGAGTTGGAGCATGGTTTGAGGCAGATCGACATTGCCCCGCTTATCGATATGATATTTCAATTGCTTATTTTTTTCATGCTCACCTCAAGTTTTATTATGCAGCCGGGTATCAAGGTCAATCTCCCCGAGGCGGTAACCAGCGAGGTCGTTAAATACGAAAACCTTGAAATAATCGTTTCGGGGGAGAACGTGCTTTACATAAACGGCAAAGTAGTTACTACAAAAGAGCTTAAATCCATGCTTACGCAACTGGCAAAACGCAAACAGGGGATTCTCATTAAAGCAGATAAGCGGTCTTCGTTGGGCAGGGTAGTGGAGGTATGGGACCTTTGCCGTGACCTCGGAATAGCGCAGATTAACATCGCAACTAACCAGGAAAATTAAAAGCGTAATGCGTAATTTAAGAAGCAGCCTTTTTATTTCTCTTATCGGCCATCTTGCCGTGTGGGGGATTTTTAGCTTTTCTTTTGGCGGGCCGTTTCAGAAGCCAACGCAAACTCCCGTATATTTTTGGGGGCAATTGCTGCAAGGCCGGGATATGCAGAGTGATTTTTCTGCAGCTGCGTTGCCCGCAATACAGATTAAGAAACAAGAAGGGGCGCGTTTGTTATTTAATAAGCCATCGGCTGTTTCTACAGCACCTCAGGCGTATTATCTTAAGCCTTCATCCGGAATAATAGCCCCAAGCGGTAAGGTTGATTTTACGCCGAAAGCAGCCGTAGGCCCGTACCCTTACGGGAAACAAGATGCCATGATTATGCTTCACCCGATACTACCCGAGTATTTTATGCTTATGTTTCAGGATCGGCAGGTAGTTAATATAGGTCTGGAGTTCAAAATAATAACGTCAAAAAAGCGTAACTACACTATACTCAAAAGAAAAATCTCTTCCGGAAACCTCCAGGCAGACCTTTTGACGATGCGCTATATCAGTCACTATCTTTTTATCCAGGGAGAAAGATTCCCCCAGGACAGCTGGCAGACCATATCGATAGAGCTTTCAACCTTAAAAAACAAAAATGATTAAACTTGATTTTGTAGCAGGCATCTCTATGTACCTGGTCCTGTTTCTTTGTATTGTATTTTGTGTCTGGTTGCTTAGCAGAAAGGAAAAAGACAGAGGGGTATATCTTGATGAGCGGTTGGTCTGGTTCTGCACAGTCTGCGCCTATACCTATTTTACTTCAAGGCAGGAGGCTATTTCTGTGTGTCCCCGGTGCAGCAGTTACAATAAAAAATAAGTTGATTTTGTTTTATTTTAGATTATAATTTTATCAGGGCAGAAACATACTGATAATGCGGAGGTAACGATGATAACCGAAATAGGGATTGTGGCTGGGGATATATGGCACTATCTTGACCAGCACGGTGAAGTGCTCTTGAGCGACTTGGTCAGAGGGATTGATAAGCACCGTGACAACGTGTTGATGAGCCTGGGATGGCTGGCCAGGGAAGGCCATGTGATCTTGCAGAAGATGGATAATAACGAGTACAGGGTAAGCCTCAGGAAAAATGTCTAACCATCGCCTTTATGCCAATAAAGGTATGGTTCTTATCTTAGTCTTGGTTATAATCCTGATTGCCGTGATCCTCTCGAATATTATTCTCACCATAATGGCCAACCAGGAAAAACTAACCCACCATAAAGTAACCAGGATCCAGGCTATTTATGCGGCTCAAGCTGCTGCGAATTACGCAATAGACAAATTCAGAAGAAATGATAATCCTGCAACATGGCCTCTTACCGGTACGTATACCCGCACAATGTGCAGGGCAGCCTGTACCATTAATGAGCCATCGCTTCCTCCCGCAATAAAAAACGTGACCCTCACAATCAATAACAGCGTTACTTTTCCCGGCACACGCCAAATCACCGCTACCGTTTTCTTCCAGTAAGTTACACTTCTTGACAAACACTTTTTTAAGCTCCTCTTAGAAATACAATCATTCCCAATGGTTTGTCAGTAAACATAAGTAAGTCTAAGTAAGTCCTTATAAAAATTACTTGACAAAAGTAAGGTTTTATGATTTAATATGAGCACAAGTAAGTCGTAGAGGAGCTTATGCAAAGATTAATGAATATTGACGAGTTGGCTGATTATTTGCGTTTGAAGAAACAGACAATTTATAATTGGCTTAATCAGAGGAAGATTTCTGGTATTAAGGTTGGCGGAGTCTGGAGGTTTGACCGAAAAGATATCGATTTATGGCTGAGGTCCAGAAGGATAATTTCTAAACCCGGGGATCAACAATGAGCGAAGTCGGGATATATTTTGGTTCAAAGCTCATTACTGTCGTTGAAGCGAAGGGCAGGAAGGTAGCGAAGCATATACAAATACCTCAATCCCAAATTGTTGGCGTTGGATTTGAGGAAGAGAAAGTCCCGGAAGAGATAAAGCTTGTGTCGGTGCTCAGGGAGGCATTGGAAAAGAACGAAATCAACCAGAAAGAGGCGGCAATTTGCGTCTCAGGCAAAGACCTTATAATCCGTACTTTCGATATGCCTTTCCTGCCGGCGAACGAATTAAGCTCCGCGGTCAATTTTGAAGCAAAAAAATACATTCCTTTCAAAATAGAAGACTTAATTTCCGATTTTCAGTCCCAGGCGGATAAAATCGGAAAAAGGAATTTTATCCTTTTTGTCGGGGTCAAAAAAGAAACGCTTGACAAATACCTCTCGGTCTTTAATGAACTGAATATAAAGATCACCTCTTTGGAGTATTCTGCATTCAGTTTATTGAGGCTGCTGCAGATGGCAGGAATAAAAGAAAAAGGCATTATCTCGGTATTGGGAGTCGACCTGAAGGAGGATGATGAGGCAAATTTTCTTGTGCTGAGAAACGGTTTCCCCCTGTTTAGCCGCGATATTATTTTTTCAGGAGATTCGCCCCTTACGTCTTTTGAAGGCATGCAAATTGACCCAGCCTTGAAACTTGAAAAATTGAAAGCAGAATTGCGCATTTCCCTTGATTTCTATAATCGAAAATTCCCGTCCCAAAAGATCGAAAGCATATTTTTTATCTCAAGCAACGAATTTAAGGCAGAGCTAGAGTCGTACGTGAAAGAGCGCGGCCTGGTTTCAAGGTTTATCGATTCCGCAAGGTTCTTAGGGAAGACTTCCGCCTATTCGCTTAGCCTGCTTAAGTCATACAGTGCTTCTTTATCCCCTGCGGCCAGGCCCAGGACCAGGATCGACCTTTTACAGGCCAAATCAAAGGTACAGGTTGCCCAGGTTGCTGCCGCACGCCCCGGTTTTGTGTTTTCGTTGAGTGCGTTAAAAATTAATCCCAAAGCCGTATTTTTGGCTTTGGCAATTTGGGCATTGCCCAACGTCTACGGCTATTATAAAAAGATCCCGCTCAATAATGAGTTGCGCGTGATTACTAACCAGCGTATTCAAATACCCGGGGTGGGAGCTGCGCTTAATTACGAAGCCTTAAAGCAGATTACTTCAAAATACAATGCAAAGGCTGCCGCTATAAACCAGCTTCTGAGTAATCAGGTATATCTTACGGAAATCTTGGATGCGCTCCCGCGCAACATGCCAAAAGGCCTGTGGCTATCGGGCTTTGAATTTAAGAACGACAGGGCAGAAAAGGACAGGTACGAACTGATCCTAGCCGGGTATGCGTATTTAGAGCAAAGGGATAAAGAGCTTGAGTCGATTAACGATTTTGCTTCAGCGTTAAAGTCTGATTCGGCGTTCTAAAAATATTTCAAATATATCGTTATTCAGTCTATCGACCAAACAAGCGACAGGGATAAGGATAAGGAATTATCGGCCTTTTCAATTTATTGCCGGACCTATTAATTTCTAACTAATGGAGGCCTTGTCTTGAGATTCAATCTTTTTGATACCTTGCAGGAGCACATCGCCGGGGTTGTGATCGTAATCATTGCCCTTGTGCTTGCCAGGAATAGTTACGGTAGCCAGGCACAAACGATAAGGTCGCTTGTGAATAGGATTGATGCGGAGAAAAAGAAGAACGAAGAGCTTTTGCGCATTGAAAAGTCGAAGAAACTGACTGAGTCCGCGAAACAGTTGATTAACCGCAAGAACCTTTCCATGGTTATTAATCACATAAATGACTTTGCCAAAGAGTCTCTTGTGACGGTTGCCTCAATCAGGCCACAGACCGAAAAGGTATTGGATGATTATACGGTCTATCCTTACGACATGTCATTGACCGCAAACGGGTATCATTCGCTTGCCGAATTTATCAGTCTTATAGAAAATTCCCAGGATGTCTTTATTATCGAAAGCTTAAATATCAAGCTCGATTCGTTGAATGAAGGTCCGGGCAGGAATGTGAAGCTAATAGCGGGAATGCGGGTCAATACTTACTGGATGAATGAATAAATGAAGAATAGCGCAAGAGTAGTAATTTTGGTATTGATTACCTGTGTCTTGGGGGTCCCGCATATCTGTTTTGCCAAGAAAAAGGCGTCTAAGCTGAACAACGAAACGATACAGATGCCCAAAGAGGAAATTAAAAAAATGCCGGTTCGCTACGAATCAGCACATATGCGCGACCCGTTTTTGACATACCTTAAAAAAGATGTAGCAGTGTTGCCGCAGAATAAAACAGCTATTCCCAAAGAGGCATCGCTGCAGCCGCCTGACCTACAGGTCCAAGCCATAGTTACCGGGGGCAAGGTTGCACAGGCGATAATAAATAACAGGGTGGTTTCTGTTGGCGACCGGGTAGGGGAAGGCGCACAGATTGCCGATATCAAAAAAGACGGAGTTACGGTGGCGTATCAGGGCTATACGTATTTTTATTCCACTTCGAACATTTTATCCGGTGATTCAAATCCAAAAGGAGAAAGAAGATGAAGATGCTAAAATTAAAGTGGTTCACACTGGTATCCATTTTTATCCTTTACTTGGCCCCTCCTTTATATGCCTCCGGTCAGGAATTGCCTTTTGAAAAACCCGATGCTACAATTACTATGGACTTTCAGGATGCCCGCTTAAAGGACATATTGAAGATTTTTTCTATCCAGTCCGGCCTTAGTTTCATTGCTGCCGAAGATATAGAGGACAAGCTCATGAGCCTTTACCTGGATAAGGTTTCGA
>JBFMDA010000012.1:0-32613 GCA_040754255.1 Candidatus Omnitrophota bacterium
CTTATTTCTCAGCCGGACACAGGCGAGCAGGCCCTGGAGATAGCCGAAACCCTGGTGCGTTCCAATGCGGTTGACCTGGTGGTTATTGATTCGGTTGCTGCGCTTACTCCCCGCGCTGAAATTGAAGGCGAGATGGGAGATTCCCATATGGGGCTTCAGGCGCGCCTTATGTCGCAGGCGCTGCGAAAGCTGACCGGCGCAATAAGCAAATCGCGCACCTGTGTTATTTTCATCAATCAGATCCGTGAAAAAATAGGGGTAATGTTCGGTTCTCCCGAGACTACGCCCGGAGGAAGGGCGCTTAAGTTCTACGCTTCAGTGCGGCTTGATCTAAGGAGGATCGCGACGTTAAAATCGGGAGATAACGTCATTGGCAACAGGGTAAGGGCCCGGGTAGTGAAGAATAAGGTCGCCCCGCCTTTTAAGGAGGCAGAGTTTGAGATACTGCACAATGAAGGAGTTGCCAAGACTGGGGCAGTCATTGATGCGGGGATTGCGCAGGAGGTAATCCAGAAAAGCGGGACATGGCTTTCCTTTAAAGATGAGAAGATCGGCCAGGGCAGGGATGCAGCAATCAAGGCGCTTAAAGAAAAGCCAAAGCTACAGGAAGAAATTGAAAAAGAAGTAAGAAAAAAGATTGCGTTTGCCTAAAAACGGGCAAGAATGCTCGGCCCGTCGTAGGAATCAAAATATTATTCCTTAACGAGAGTGCACAACAAAAGAACCACTGATGCCTTTGAGAGGGCCAAGGAATACGCCTTTCTGTTGCTTAAATTCAGGCAAAGAAGCGAGACAGAAATCAGGCAACGACTCGAAAGGAAAAAGTTTGACACCGCGATTATCAAAGACACCGTCGCGTTTCTTACGGAAAAAGGATTTCTTGACGATAGGCGCTTTGCGGTTGCCTGGGCCGAGAGCCGCCTTAAAAAACCTTTCGGATTGCGCAGGGTTAGGCAAGAACTGAAGATAAAGGGGATCTGCGGGGAAGTAATCGAGGAGGTCTCTGCGGAGGCAGGCGCACGTTATCCAGAGAAGGAGATTGTCGAGGCGATAGTACGCAAGAGGTTAAAGGGTTTTGCAGGCGAAGATACGGTCACGATAAAAAGGCGCTTGTACGGCTACCTCCTGCGGCGGGGCTTCTCCTGCGACGTAACAACCGAAACAATCAACCGGCTATTGAAGCAATGAAAGCAGATACCTTAAGAGAGAAATTTCTTGAATTTTTTAAATCCAAGAAGCACAGGATTGTCCCAAGCGATTCGCTTGTGCCTGTCGATGACCCTACCGTGCTGTTTACTCCTGCGGGGATGAACCAGTTCAAGAAGCAGTTTTTAGGCCAGATCGGCGATTTTAGCCGCGCAGCTTCTTCACAGCGTTGTTTGCGCACGGACGACCTCGATAAGGTAGGCAAGACAGAATACCACCATACCTTCTTTGAGATGTTGGGAAATTTTTCATTCGGCGACTATTTTAAAGCAGACGCAATCCGCTGGGCGTGGGAATTTCTGACGGAGGTGCTTGCGATAGACAAAGCACGATTATGGGTTTCAGTGTATAAAGACGACGAAGAGGCGTACCGTATCTGGAAAAGTGAAATCAAAGTTTCTTCCCCCAAAATAGTAAAGCTTGGGGACAAAGACAATTTCTGGCCTGCTGAAGCAAAGGCCAAAGGGCCTAACGGCCCCTGCGGGCCATGTTCGGAGATATTCTTTGACCGGGGCAGCGCCGTAGGCTGCACGAAATCCGATTGTACCCCTGCCTGTGACTGCGGCAGGTTCGTTGAAGTCTGGAATCTTGTGTTTACGCAGTTTAACCGCAAAGAAGGGGGCGTGCTTGAGCCGTTGCCCAAGAAGAATATTGATACGGGCATGGGGCTTGAGAGGCTGGCAGCAGTGATGCAGGGTGTGCCGAGTAACTTTGAGACAGACCTGTTTACCGGGATTATCCAGGAGATACGCAGGCATTGCAATCCGCAGCGCACAAAGGAACACCAGCCTTTGTATGCGGTTTCCGACCATATACGGGCTATCACCTTCTCCATATACGACGGTATCCTGCCTTCGAATGAATCGCGGGGCTATGTGGTAAGGAAGCTTATTCGTAAAAGCTCCCTGCATGTAAGGTCCCTGGGTATCAATGGGCCGTTCCTTTACACGCTGGTGCCGGTAGTCGCAGAGGCCATGGAAAAGCCGTATCCGGAATTGAGCGAGCGCCGGGAAGATATTGCGCAGGTAATCCTGGCCGAAGAAAAGAATTTTATACACACCCTTAACACAAGCGATGCGTTATTCAAGGAAAAATTTAAAGCGCATGCATCAGAGGCCCTTGCCCCTGAAAAGGCGGGAGGCATCGCATTTCAGCTTTATGACACCTACGGTATCCCCCTTGAGCTAACCATGGAATGGGCAAAGAAGCAAGGGATCAAGGTTTCAAAAGAGGCGTTTACCAAAGAACTGCACGCGCAGAAGGAGCGGTCGAAATCACAAAGCCAGATGCAGGGAGACGTGTTCAGCCGTAAAGAGCTTGACCTGGGAATAAAAGAAACCAAATTCCACGGTTACCAGGATTGTGTGAGCAAGGGAAAAATCCTTAAGATAATAAAAGAGGGGCAGGAAGCGGTAAAACTTGTGAAAGGCGACACAGCAGAAATCGTATTGGATAAAACCGTGTTTTACGGCGAGTCAGGCGGCCAGACAGGCGATACGGGGAAGTTATGCAAGGGTAAGAATATATTTGAAGTGACGGATACCAAGAAAATCGGCAAGGTTATCATACATAAAGGGAACGTAGTACAAGGTATCTTTAAGAAAAATGACCTAGTGTCTGCGTCTGTCGATGAAGCACGCAGGCTCTCCATTGCCCGCAACCATACTGCAACACATCTCCTTCAGGCAGGCTTACGTAAGGTTTTGGGCAGCCATGTGCGGCAGCAGGGTTCTTTTGTGGGAGCCGATAAGCTGCGTTTTGATTTCACGCATTTTAAGGCGCTTGATAAGGGACAGCTCGCCAGGGTTGAGCAGCTGGTAAACAGCTATATCCTTGCGAATGCCGATCTAAAGGTAAAAACCATCAGCCGCAAAGATGCAAAGAAGGCGGGCGCGCTTGCCTTCTTTGGAGAGAAATACGAAGATAAAGTACGTATGGTTACAATAGGCGATTTTTCTTTTGAGCTGTGTGCGGGGACGCATCTAGAGAAGACCGGCTCAATCGGGCTGTTTAAGATAACCCAGGAAGGCTCTGTGGCAAGCGGCGTCAGGAGAATAGAGGCAGTCACAGGCATGAGCGCGTATGAGCTGGTACGCAAAGAGGAAGAAATTCTTGAAGAGGCGGCGGGTATTTTAAACGTTGCCAAAGAAGGCATAGTACAGCAGCTTACACAGCGGCTCAACAGGATAAAGGAGCTTGAAAAGCAGAGTAGCGCAAAAAAATACCAGGACATCAAAGGGTCTCTGCAGCATTTTCTTGAGAAGGCTCAAACGGCCGGAGAAGTCAAATTGATTGCGGAGATTGTCAGCGATGCGGATATAGGGATACTTAGGAACGCTGTGGATACGATGAGGAAAGACTTCTCAGGCAGCATAATAGCGCTGGGTTCGGTCAAAGAGAATAAGGCGGTCCTGGTAATGGGCATTACCGCAGACTTGGCGGAAAAAGGCTGGGATGCCTCGGCACTCATCCGCAGCGCTGCCTCTGTGCTTGAGGGAAGCGGTGGAGGAAGGAAAGATTTTGCGCAGGCAGGAGGCGCAAGGCCTGAGCGTTTTGCACAGGCATTCGCGCAGCTTAAGGCAGAAATCGAGAGAAGGCAGAAATGAAACTTATCAGGGCAAACAGCATAAAACTAAAGAAGGTATACGACCGCAGGTTCCTGCGTTCAAGGCGCGTCGAGGAGAAGGTGAGGCAGATACTTGAAGAGGTGCGCCTCTTCGGCGACGAAGCGGTCCTTAAATACACCAGGAAATTCGATAAAGTCAAATTGTCCCCCAGGCAGTTGCGTGTGGCAGAGAATGAAATAAGCGGGGCGTATCAGAATATCAGCCCCAATTTTGTGGCAAGCCTTAAAGTTATTATCGAAAATATAAATAAGTTTTACAAAAAGACCATTAAGAAATCCTGGAAGATGAGGGAAGTAGACGGCCTTATCTTGGGAGAAAATTACGAACCGATTGAAAGAGTCGGCATCTATATCCCCGCGGGGACCGCGCCGCTGGTATCGACGGTATATATGACTGCGCTGCCGGCAAAGATCGCAGGGGTAAAGAAAATTATTTTAATTACGCCGCCGGACAAAAACGGCTATATCAACCCGCATATCCTGGTGGTAGCAAATTTATTAAAGGTAGATGAGATTTACCGGGTGGGAGGCGCGCAGGGGATAGCCGCACTGGCGTACGGAACCAAAACTATTCCGAACGTAGACAAGATAGTCGGGCCGGGCAATGTGTACGTCTCTGAGGCAAAGAGGCAGGTGTACGGGATCGTCGATATCGACATGATCGCAGGGCCTACGGAGCTGGTAGTGATTGCCAACCGCTTCAGCGACCCAAAATTTATCATCGCAGACTTAAAGGCGCAAGCAGAACACCTGCAAGGCCTGGCAATATTGATTACTAATTCAAAGAAACTTGCAAAAGAGGTCAGGTCGGCACTCGCACACGTGAACGGTTATATTATCCTGACGAAAAATCTGCTGGAAGCAGCGGAAGTCGCCAATGCGATTGCTCCTGAGCACCTTGAGATACTGGTGAAGAACCCGCGCAGGCTTATAAAAAGCATAAAGAATGCCGGCGCGATATTTTTAGGCCCTTATAGCCCGACTGCGGTCGGCGATTATGTGGCGGGGCCAAGCCATGTGCTGCCCACGCAAGGGACTGCCAGGTTTTTCTCGGGGCTGTCGACTTGTGATTTCGTTAAGAACACCCATATAATCGGCTATTCGAAAAAGGCGCTTGAGAAGATACGCGAGCCGCTTGAGAAGATTGCCACTATCGAGGGGCTTCAGGAACACCTTCAATCTTTCAAGGCGCGTTTTGAATCATAACAATAAGGAAGGCGATATGGCAAAGAGGATGGCAACAACCAAGAGAAAGACAAAAGAGACCGATATCACGGTGAAGCTCACTATTGACGGCAGCGGAAAGGCAAAAATAAAAAGCGGCATCGGCCTGCTTGATCATCTGCTTGAGCTTTTTGCGTTCCACGGACTTTTTGATATAGAAATAGTTGCCAAAGGGGATTTTAAAGTTGATATACACCACACCAACGAGGATATCGGCCTGGTATTAGGCGAGTGTTTCAAAAAGGCGCTTGATGATAAAAAAGGTATCCGCAGGTTTGGCTCTGCGTCTGTCCCTATGGAAGATGTGGTGGCAGAGGTGGCATTGGATATTAGCGGCAGAGGCTTTTTTAAAGGGGTATCTGTTAGTCCAAAGTGTTCAAACTACAAGGATGACGAAGGGTATTCTTTTGAATATGTCAACCACTTCTTTGAATCTTTTGCAAATAAGCTCGGGATGAATTTAAGCATAACGCTTATGAATGCATGCCAGGATATGCACACCAACCTTGAGCCTGTCTTTAAAGCCTTCGGCATAGCGCTTGATGCGGCTACCCAGATTGATGCGCGCCGCAAAGGCATACCTTCCACCAAAGGTATTATTGATTAGATGATTGCGATTATCGATTACGGCATGGGCAATATTCACAGCGTGCGCAAGGCGCTTATTTTGATGGGTGCTGAAACCCTGGTCACCAATAAGCCGGAAGATATCGCGCGTTGCGATAAACTGATATTGCCGGGCGTGGGGGCATTTGGCGATGCGCTCAAAGATATGGACAGGCAGGGGCTTATTAAGGCTGTGCGCAGCCACATTGAGAAGAAAAAAGTTTTTTTAGGGATTTGCTTAGGGTTACAGCTTTTGTTTGAGAAGAGCGAAGAGTCTCCCGGCTCAAAAGGCCTGGGGGTCTTTAAAGGCACGGTCAAGCGGTTCAGTAGTTCTTCGGGGCTTAAAGTCCCGCACATGGGCTGGAACCAGGTGCAGTGTGTGAAATCCGCCTGCCCCCTTTTTAAAGGGATAGATAATAATTCCTTTGTGTATTTCTGCCACTCTTTTTACGCAGAGCCGGCGCAGAAAGAAATTATCGCTTCAACAACCGGTTACGGCGCTGATTTCGCATCCATCCTATGGCAGGATACTATATTTGCGCTGCAGTTCCACCCTGAGAAGAGCCAGGGCGTGGGGCTGCAGATGATCAGGAACTTTGTTGAGTTGTAGCTACTGAAAGATATTGAAAAGGTTAAGTTTGAGGCTCAGGTTAAGTAAGGTTAAGGGTGAGGTTTAGGTTAAGTCAGGCTGAGGCCGAGGTTAAGGTAGCGTGCGTGGTGTAGGGGTAAGGTTGATGGTTTGGTTGTTGGTGTAAGGTTATTGGCGTGTTTTTATCTACTCAATAACCGGCGCATAACGCAATACGCATAACGCTAAACGCAATACGCTATACGCACTACGAATATGCTGATCATACCCGCGATAGATTTAAAGGACGGCAAGGTGGTGAGGCTCTATAGGGGCCGAGGCAGAGCCAAGGTGTATTCCTTGCATCCCGCAGAAGTGGCCAGGGAATGGGTGGCGCAGGGTGCACGAATGCTTCATGTGGTTGACCTTGACGGGGCAATGAGCGGGAGAATAAAAAACCTACAGGCGTTAAGGAGTATTGTGCGCGCAGTGCCTGTGCCCGTACAATTCGGCGGCGGAGTGAGGGATATGCGTACTATTGCACGCCTGCTTAGGGTCGGCGTCTTTAGAGTCATTTTAGGCACGAAGGCAATAGAGGATAGCGTGTTTTTGAGGAAGGCGCTAAAAAAATTTGCGGGAAAACTTGTAGTGAGTATTGATACCGAAGCCGGCAAGATACGGACTAAAGGCTGGAAGTCTTCTGCGGGAAGCAGGACCCTGCCTGACGTTATCAGGTCCTTAAAAGATTCAGGCCTGACGCGCCTGATTTATACGGATATCGCCAAAGACGGGACTCTGCAGGGGCCGAATATACGAGGGATTGCCGGTTTACTGAAGGCCTCCAAGATGAAAGTCATTGCCTCGGGCGGATTCTCAAGTTTAGACGACATAAAAATGGTAAAACCGTTGACGAGAAAGGGGCTTGAGGGTATCATTATCGGGAAGGCATTGTATGAAAAGAGGTTTAGCCTAAAGGCTGCTGTGCAGGCCTTAAAAAGGAGGTAGGCGATGGTTAAGAAGGGATTGGCAGCAGTGTTGGTGCTCGTATTTTTTGTTTCATTAAACGGATGCGCTACTTCAGCAAGGCAAAAAGACCTTGAAATCCAGAGATTGCGAAACCAGGTGTCAGCATTGCAGGCGCAGTTAGACCAGAGGGAAGAATCTAGCGTTGCGCAATCAACGGTAAAACCGGAAGTTGTTTCCAGGCCGATGCGTTCGTCAAAAAAAGTTATCGGTGAAACCAGGTCAAGGCCGTCGCTTGCGCAGATTCAGATAGCCCTGAAGAATGCAGGGTATTATTCAGGCTCCATTGACGGCAAAATGGGCACACACACGCGCAATGCAATAAAGGCGTTTCAGAGGGCGAACAACCTTTTGGCTGACGGTAGGGTCGGAAAAAAGACCTGGTCACTGCTAAGGGATTATTTATACAAAAAAGTTAAATAATGCTCACCAAGAGAATTATACCTTGCCTTGATATCAAGGACGGCAGGGTGGTTAAGGGAGTGAAGTTTGCCGGCTTAAAGGACGCAGGGGATCCTGTGGAAGTCTCGAGGGTCTACGACGCCCAAAAAGCCGATGAGCTTGTTTTTTTGGATATTACCGCAAGTTTTGAAAAACGCAAGACCCTTATAGGCCTGGTTGAGGATATTGCCAAAAATATATTTATGCCCTTTACGGTAGGCGGGGGAATAGGCGATGTCACAGACATAAGGAACCTGCTGAACGCCGGCGCAGACAAAGTTTCCTTAAACACCCAGGCAGTAAAAAGCCCGGAGCTGATCGCCGAGGCAGCAAAAAAGTTCGGCAGCCAGTGTATTGTGGTTGCAATCGACGCCAGGCAATGCGCAGGTCCTGCGGATAGTACTTCACGCTGGGAGGTGTATATTAACGGCGGCAGGACTCCGACCGGCATTGATGCGGTTGCCTGGGCAACGCAGGCCTGCGAGCTTGGCGCAGGAGAAATTTTATTGACGAGCATGGATTATGACGGTACCAAAAACGGCTACGATATTCCTCTCACCGCACAAATTACCGGGGCGGTAAGTATTCCGGTTATTGCGTCAGGCGGGGCAGGTACTTTAGCGCATTTTTTTGAATGTTTTCATGAAGCAGGAGCAGATGCCTGCCTTGCTGCTTCCATCTTTCACTATCAGGAATATAGTGTCGGCCAGGTAAAGGAATATTTGAGCAAGAGAGGGATACCGGTGCGGATATGAAAAGAAAGAAACGGCTTTTCAGTATCAGGGAGATGAAATTCGACAAGAACGGATTGATCCCGGCAATAATCCAGGAGTATAAGACCAGTGAAGTGCTTATGCTGGCATATATGAATAAAGAGTCTCTGCGCAGGACCATTAAGCTGGGCAAGACCTGTTTTTGGTCGCGCTCAAGGCAGGAATATTGGGTCAAGGGGATGACGTCCGGGCACTTCCAATATGTAAAGTCGATTTCCTATGACTGCGATTCGGATGCGTTACTTATAAAAGTGCGTCAGGCAGGCGTTGCCTGTCATACGGGCAATAGATCGTGCTTTTATCGCAGAATAAAGTAAAAGGCTTAGGTGGCGTGTATGGTGTAAGGGTGAGGTCAATGGTCTAGTTGTTGGTGTAAGGTGGTGTGTGTGCTTTTAACACCATCTACTTTACCCCTTAACCAGGCTCACAACCTAACCCCACACCCTATACTTATTACGACTATGTACACCCCTACACTCAAAGAATTCTTAAAATTATCGCGGCGCTACAATGTAATCCCGGTCTATAAGGAGATCAGCGCTGACCTGGAAACGCCGGTATCGTCGTTTCTCAAGATCAAAGAGGGCGCATACGCCTTTTTGCTTGAATCGGTGGAAGGACAGGAGAAGATCGCGCGCTATTCGTTCCTGGGCAGTAATCCTTCGGTAGTAATCAAGACAAGGGCAAGGACGGTCGAGGTCCGGTATGCGCGGCGTAATCACCTTCGGCGTTTTACTACGCATGAGGACCCGCTCGCCGAGCTTAAAAAACTTATGGCTCCTTTTAAGGCAGCGCATGTGAAGGGGCTACCACGTTTTTACGGCGGTTTTGTCGGTTACATAGGGTATGATTTTGTGCAATTCTTAGAAAATATTCAGTCAAGGAATAAGGATGAATTGAAGGTGCCGGATTCTATTTTCATGCTCACTGAAAGCATCCTGGTATTCGACCACGTCAATCATACCATTAAAATTATTTATAACGTCATACTTCCCGAGGGGTCACAGCGGCTGCGCCGTTTTAGAAAAATACGCTATTACCAGGCAGCCCTTGCGGCCATAGAAAAAATACATGCGGGTTTCAAGAGCCCTCTTTTTGAGGCTGACCGCAGCAGGAAAGGGCGCAGCGTAAGAAAAATAAAACCCGTTGCCAATATTACAAGGGCACAGTTTTGCCGCAGCGTGCAGAAGGCAAGGAGCTATATACGTAAGGGCGATATTATCCAGGCGGTATTGTCCCAACGGTTTAAAGTGGCGCTGCCCAAGAAACCCTTTGATATATACCGCGACTTACGCAGCCTCAATCCTTCTCCCTATATGTTTTTCCTGCAGTTTAAAGAATTGACACTTATTGGTTCGTCGCCAGAAATGCTTGTCCGTTTTGAGAATAAGATTATCGAGACAAGGCCTATTGCCGGCACTAGGCCCCGGGGCAGCAATCCGGCGCAGGATGAAAAACTTATGCACCAGTTGCTCGCTGACAAAAAAGAGAAAGCAGAGCATATCATGCTCGTAGACTTAGGCAGGAATGATTTAGGCAGGGTCTGCAAGCCCGGGCAGGTCAAGGTGAATGAGTTCATGGAGGTAGAAAAATATTCGCACGTAATGCATTTGGTCAGTGATATAACCGGAGTAGTGGGCCCGCAACACGACGCCTTTGATTGCTTAAGGGCATGTTTTCCTGCAGGGACGGTAACCGGCAGCCCCAAGGTAAGGGCCATGGAGATTATTGAAGAGCTCGAAACTACCAGGCGCGGGCCTTATGCGGGCTGTGTGGGCTATTTCAGTTTTTCCCGGGCTATGGATACCTGCATTACGATAAGGACTATCGTAGTCAAAGGCAGCCATGCCTATGTGCAGGCCGGCGCAGGAATTGTGCTGGATTCTAAGCCAGCTGGCGAGTATAATGAATCGGTGAATAAAGCCAAAGCATTAATGGAGGCAATCGCAAGATAAGGAGGTAACGTAATGTCTGTACGTATTCGACTAAGAAGAATCGGAAAAAATCCCAAGAAGAAACCGCATTTCCGCATCAGCGTATTTGATTCTCACAAGGGGCGGGACGGCAGGTTTCTGGAGGAAATCGGCTTCTATAATCCGACCAGCAAGTCCATAAAGGTCAATAAGGAGCGCTACGACTATTGGGTAAGCAAAGGCGCACAGCCTTCCGAAACCGTCAGTGCCCTGATTAAAAAAAGCAAATGAGGCTTTGCGTATCGAACGCGCAGAGCCTTTTAGAACGAAGGAGGAGCAATGCCGCAAGGACCTCAGATTAATCCGTTGCTGAACCTGTTCCCGTTTATTTTTATATTCTTTATTTTTTATTTTATCGTGATCCGGCCGCAGAAACAGCAGGAGAAGGAGCATAAGAAGATGCTCTCAAACCTTTCCAAAAACGATGCGGTGGTGACCTCAAGCGGAATTCACGGGGTTATCGTCAACGTCAAAGACAAAACCGTGATCGTAAGAGTCGACGAAAATGTAAAGATGGAACTTGAAAAAAATTGTATCGCCTATGTAAAAAAGGCGTAACCTCCGGGGCTTTCAATGTCAAAAAAACTACTTATAAAAGTTCTCTTGATCGCAGGCATATTCGGCCTGTGTGCCTATTTTGCGTTCCCGCTGCATACGCGTATTAACCTCGGCCTTGACCTAAAAGGCGGGATGCATCTGGTGTTAAGGGTCAATACTTCGCATTTATCTGATGAAGCCAAGGTTGATGCGGTAGACAGGGCCCTTGAGGTGGTCAGGAACAGGATAGATGAATTCGGGGTAAGGGAGCCTTCTATCCAGAAGCAGGGGGTTGATGAGATAGTAGTGCAGTTGCCGGGCATTACCGACAGGCAGCGCGCCATTGATTTAATCGGCCAGACTGCACTTCTTGAATTTAAGCTTGTGGAAACGGATTCCACGAAGCTTAAAAGCGCCCTGGATGGCAATGTCCCCGAAGGGTATGAGTTAAAGTATACGCAGGAGGATAGCGAGCCGGTATTGCTGGAGAAAAAATCCGTGCTTACGGGTGAAGCGGTAGCTAATGCGAGCGTGCAATTCAGCCAAAGCGCATTCAACCAGCCTATTGTCGCTTTAAGATTTAATACGAAGGGCGCTAAGGCCTTCGCAGAGGTAACCGCCGCCAACATAGGAAGGCGGCTTGCGATTGTCCTCGACGGCAAGGTGAAATCTGCTCCCCGTATCAAGGAGGCCATTCCTTCAGGGGAGGGCATTATTACGGGGAGATTTACCGTAGAGCAGGCCCAGGACCTGGCAATAGTGCTGAGGGCGGGTTCTCTGCCTGCCCCTATCTATATTGAAGAAGAAAGGACTATCGGCCCTCTCCTCGGGCAGGATTCAATCTCAAAGGGCATCAAGGCAAGCCTTATCGGCAGCGCATTAGTGCTTGTATTTATGGCTTCATATTATCTTATTGCCGGGCTCGTTGCAGATATTGCGCTTGTCCTTAACTTGCTGATGATATTGGGAGGGTTGGGTATGCTGCCGGTCCTTTTTCCCGGTATTTCCGCAACACTCACCCTTCCGGGCATTGCCGGTATCGTGCTTTCTTTGGGCATGGCGGTTGATGCCAACGTCTTGATTAACGAGCGTATCAGGGAAGAGATTGCGATGGGCAGGAATTTAGCGCTTGCCATACACAACGGCTACTCTCGGGCATTCAGCGCGATATTTGACTCAAACCTTACTACCCTCATAGCGGCATTCCTGTTGTTTCAGTTCGGCACCGGTCCGATCAGGGGTTTTGCGGTTACGCTGACTATCGGTATCATCGCCAGCATGTTTACCGCAATTGTAGTCACAAGGACGATATTGGAGCTCTTATTACAATTCGGCCTCCTGAAATCCCTGCCGATGTGTAAGATCATGAAAGAGACAAAGTTTGATTTTATAGGAAAAAGAAAAATATTCTACGCACTTTCGCTTATCGTGATACTTGTCGGGTTGTTCTCCTTTTTGTCGAAAGGAAAACAGGCGTACGGCATCGATTTCGCCGGCGGGCAATTGCAGGAATACAGCTTTAAGAACCCTCCATCGATTGATACAGTAAGGTTGATTATGAAGGATTTGAACCTTGCCGATGCGTCAATTCAGCAGTTTAGGGAAAATCCGAGGGTATTGCTCATAAGGACTGCTCAGGACAAGAGCCAGGTGATGCTTGAGAAGTTGCATGAGTCTTTCCCTCAAG
This sequence comes from Candidatus Omnitrophota bacterium, assembly GCA_040754255.1. Taxonomy (GTDB): domain Bacteria; phylum Omnitrophota; class Gorgyraeia; order Gygaellales; family Profunditerraquicolaceae; genus SURF-25. The sequence continues at coordinate 12,665 of JBFMDA010000012.1, forward strand.
AGGAAATACAGGTCTTGAGGATCGAGCATGTAGGGCCGGTTGCCGGAAGGCATTTAAAAAACAAGGCCATCTATGCACTTGTATGGTCGCTGGTAGGCATCCTTGGCTATGTGGCATTGCGGTTTAAGCACTTCAATTTTGCGGCGGCAGGCGTTATCGCGCTTTTCCACGACGTCCTGATTGCGCTGGGTTTCTTGGCCCTGACCAACCGCCAGATAGATTTATTAAGCATTACGGCATTTCTGACGATAGCCGGTTATTCCATTAACGATACTATCGTTATCTATGACCGGGTCAGGGAGAACAGCCGTCTATTACGGAAAAAGAGCTTGTATGAGCTTATCAATATAAGCGTGAACCAGACCTTAAGCAGGACAATCTTGACCTCCGGGGTGACATTGCTTGTGGTAGTGGCGATTATGTGCTACGGGGGAGAGGTGCTGAGCAACTTTGCCTTTACCTTATTCGTAGGATTTATATCCGGGGTCTATTCTACCGTATATATCGCCTCACCGCTTGTGCTTGCCTGGCAGGGAAGGAAATCCTCGCTGTAAGCTTTCCGATGTTTAAATCCCTGAAACTGTATGTCTGTGGCTCTGCCGACCTTGAGGGTATTTCCAATACGCTCATCGAGTTCGGTTACAGAAGGCAGCAGACAGCCGCAGAAGAAGGCGATTTTTCCCGCCGCGGAAACATTATCGATATTTTTCCTCTGGCATTCGAACTTCCCGTCAGAATCGAACTGGAATTTGATACCATCGCCTCGATTAAGACATTTAATCCCGCTGACGGCTCTTCGCTCTGGGACCACCGCATTATCATCGTATTGCCCATAAAGAAGACCCGGCCCCAAAAGGTGCTGGCGATGACCGAAGAGCTGCCTCTTAATAATTTCGTGGACTTAGAGCCCGGCGATTATGTGGTGCACACCCGCCACGGCATAGGGAAGTTTTTAGGCCTGCAAAGAATCAAGCTGCACGACAGCCCCAAGGACCATCTTGTCATAGAGTACGACCTCAATGAGAAACTCTACGTACCTGTTGAAGAGATGCATCTGGTGCAGAAGTACATCGCATTTCATATCCGCAGGCCGAAGCTTTATCGGTTAGGTTCAAAAGAATGGGAGCGGACAAAGCTGCGGGCAAAGAAAGGGATCCAGAAGCTTGCCTGGGACCTTTTGTCGCTTCAGGCTATGCGCATGGCTGTCCCCGGGTTTACTTACGATAAAGACAGCGACTGGCAGAAACAGTTTGAGGCAACCTTTCCTTACCAGGAAACGCCGGATCAGTCAAAAGCAGCTCTTGAAGTCAAGAAGGATATGGAGTCGCCCAGGCCAATGGACAGGCTTTTGTGCGGGGATGTCGGCTACGGGAAAACCGAAGTTGCGATGCGCGCGGCTGTCAAGGCAGTCCTGAATAATAAGCAGGTGGCATACCTTGTGCCTACGACGATTCTTGCCGAACAGCACTATCACAATTTTTCCCAGCGCGTAAACGAGTTTCCCATCCGGGTTGCGCTTCTTTGCCGTTTCAAAACACATAAAGAGCAAAGAGAGATTGTCCGCGGCCTGGCGCAAGGCTTAGTCGATATCGTAATAGGCACGCATCGGCTTTTGTCCAACGACGTAGTCTTTAAGGATCTGGGCCTGGTGATTATCGACGAAGAACAACGTTTCGGGGTACGGGCTAAGGAAAAATTAAAGGCATTACGGCTGACTTCTGATGTATTGACCCTTACCGCAACCCCCATCCCCCGGACGCTATACATGAGCCTTATGGGCGCAAAAGACCTTTCGGTCATCAATACCCCTCCCCAAAACAGATTGCCTATCAAGACGATTGTGGTAGAATATGACGAAGATATTATAAGGCAGGCAATCACCAGGGAGCTAGCGCGTAAGGGCCAGGTTTTCTTTCTGCATAACCGTGTGCAGGATATCGAGAAGGTTCAGGCAAAGCTTGTTCGCCTGCTCCCCGAGGGGACAAGGCTGGCTACCGCCCACGGCCAGATGCTTCCGAAAGCCTTGGAAGCAGTGATGCTTGAGTTTATTCAGGGCCGGATAGACGTATTGATCTCTACCATGATTATCGAGTCTGGCATCGATATCCCCAATGCCAATACCATTATCGTAAATAATGCGCATACGTTCGGGTTGTCGGACTTGCACCAGCTGCGCGGAAGGGTAGGAAGGTTTGACCGCGCTGCCTACTCTTACTTTCTTATCCCGCATCAGGAAATACTTAATGCCGATGCAAAGAAACGGCTTGCGGCGATCCAGGAATATGTGCATCTGGGCGCGGGTTTTCGGATTGCCATGGAAGACCTTGAAATCAGAGGCGCAGGCAACCTGCTTGGCGTACAGCAGCACGGGTTTATTGCTGCAGTGGGTTTTGATCTCTATTGCAGGCTCTTGAGGGAAGCAGTTGCAACCTTAAAGGAAGCGGTTACTTCGTAAGGAGGCTTAATGAGGGTACTACAGAAGACCACAGTGTGTATAATTACCATACTACTCTGCGCAAGCGCGGGCATCCGGCCGTGTATGGCGCAGAAAAAGATAATCGCGGTAGTCAATAATGAGGTGATCACCCAGAAGGACCTTGAAGATTTTACGCGTTTCATGCGCATCCAGTTATCCCAGCAGTATGAGGGCAAAGAGCTAGAGGCGAAAATGCAGTCTATGAAGCTGGACCTCGTGGAAAAACTGATTGAAGACCGCCTGATTCTTCAGGAAGCAAAAAAGAACAAGGTCTCAGCTGATGCGAACCAGGTTAAGGCAAAGCTGGAAGAGATAAAGAAACGCTATGGTTCCAATATGGCGTTTCAGGATGCAATCGCCGCACAGGGCCTGGTTGAAGCCGACATAGAAGAGCGCCTTAAAGAACAGATGAGTATGTATGAATTTATCCAGCAGAAGATAAAAAGCAGGATTATCGTCAAGCCCGAAGAAGTAACTGAATTTTTCAATACCCATAAGGCAGAATTCGTGATTGAGCCGCAGCGTGAGTTTGAATCAGTTGCCGCGCGCAGTGCGCAGGCAGCAGAACAGATACGCGCGCAGTTACAGGCAGGAAAGACTATGCAGGAAGTTGCCGAAGCCCAAGGCCTTAGCGTTACAAACGTTACCTCAAGCAGGCGGGAGCTTAAGAAAGAGATCGGGGATGCGGTGTTTGGCCTTAAAGAAGGACAGGCCAGCCAGCCGTTAAGAATAGAAGGGGCCTATTATATTTTCAGGCTCACGCGCACCATTGCGTCAAGGGGCCAGGAAATAAGCGAGGTCCAGGATGCGATATACAGGCTGTTGTTTGAAATGAAGTTCCAGGAAGATTTAAGAAAGTGGCTCGATGAAGTCAAAAAAAATTCATATATCAAGATTTTCTAAGCGCATCAGGGTCGGCATTACAATGGGGGATCCCTCGGGCATAGGCAGCGAGATTATTGCCCGCTCCTTAACCTCTCTAGGCCGAATAGCCGATTTTACGGTAATCGGCGACGCCTTTGTGTTTAGCAAGGTAGCGTCTTGTGTGCGCCGCAAGCTCGTATGCTCGTTTGTAGACCTGCATAATGTCAGGCGAATGGGTTTTTCGTTCGGCACAATAAAAGCAGAATATGGCAAGGCATCTGTTGAGTACCTGGATAAGGCCATGGATTTACTGAAAGATACACAACTGGATTGCCTGGTTACTGCGCCGATATCCAAAGAGGCACTTTCTTTGGCAGGTATTTCTCTTACCGGGCATACCGAATATCTTACGCGCGCCACTTCTGCGAAAAGGGTGGTAATGATGCTGCTTAATAAATTCCTCAAGATAAGCCTGGTAACCAGGCACTTGCCTTTGCAGCAGGTTTCCCGCAGCATTCACAAACGCCTTATTGTAGAGACACTGTTACGTACGCGTGAAGCGCTCTCAACCTTATTCTTAATCCGCAAGCCCCGTATTGTCATGTGCGGCCTTAATCCCCATGCGTCAGATAACGGCGTATTGGGCCCAGAGGAACGCAGCATAATAATACCCGCGTTAAGAGGCATAGGCAGAAAAGGAACTGTTGACGGCCCGCTATCCGCGGATGTGGCGCTCTACAAACTGTTGCACAAAGAATATGATGCGGCAGTAGCTATGTATCACGACCAGGCATTGATCGCCCTTAAACTCCTCGATGCGTCTACGGGAGTCAATATGACGCTTGGCCTTCCTTTCGTGAGGACCTCTCCCCTACATGGAACCGCATTCGATATTGCAGGAAAGGGTTGTGCGAATGCCCTTCCCATGCAGGCAGCCATACAAACAGCCATACAATGTTGCGTAAACCTAAAAAACGCCTAGGCCAGCATTTTCTCATTTCTCCCCATTTTAAGCAGAAAATAGCACAGAGTTGCGATATTTGTAAGGGCGACACGGTGCTTGAGATAGGGCCCGGCAGAGGAGAGCTTACCGTTATTTTGGCCGAAATGTGCGCTTCGTTAGTGGCAGTCGAATTTGACCGGGAACTGGCAGCGCTATTGAAAGATAGATTCAAGGAAAAGCCATCAGTGGAAATAATAGCCGGCGATATACTGCGCTTTGACCCGGCCGATTATTTCAAGCATCATAGCGGGAAAATCAAGGTCATCGGCAATATCCCTTACCAGATCACCAGCCCTATTATTCAGCATCTTATAACGCAGCGCAATTGCATCGAGTCCATATGTATTACGATTCAGAAAGAGCTCGGAGAGCGTCTCACCGCTACACCCGGCTCAAAAACATACGGCGCATTCAGCTGTTTTGTGCAATATTATACCGAGGCAAAACTGTTGTTTGTGATCAAGAGGGGCTGTTTCTATCCGGCGCCGAAAGTTGATTCCTGTTTTGTCCGCCTCAAAATCAGAAAAGAGCCCGCGGTCAAGGTTAATGATGAAGCACTGTTTTTCCGTATTATCAGAGCGGCTTTTAATAAAAGGAGAAAAACTTTGAGGAACAGCCTACAGGAGGTGGTAGACGCTGAAGTCCTTGAGAAGTTCTTTAGCCTTCGCCATATTGATAGGAATACCCGGCCTGAATCCCTTTCCCTTGAAGAGTTCGCATATTTGTCCCGATTGTGCGGCTGAAATTTTCTGAAAATTTTTCTTGCAAATCTAGGCAAATAACTATAGAATAAAATATTAAGAAGAATACGCTTTCTGTTAAATATTCTTTAGTTTCAATGGGTTATAGTTGAAGACAAAAAAGGGGTAATGCATGTATGAGGCATATTGGGAATTAAGCGAAAAACCGTTTGAGAATACTCCTGATCCCCGTTTTTTGTATTATTCTCAGGAACACAAAGAGGCGCTTGCGCGGCTGCTCTATGTGGTGCGGGAGCGCAAAGGCGGAGGCCTGCTGACCGGGGAATACGGAAGCGGCAAAACCCTGCTTAGCCGCGTATTATGGCAGGAGCTTCAACAGGAGAATAAATACCAATCGGTATTTATTCTAAACCCCCGGCTTTCAGGGCTTGAGTTTATTCAGGAAATTACCCATCAGCTCAGCGGCGGAAGTCAGGAAGTCACTTCAAACAAGGCAGAGCTATTCCACGCGCTCCATAAGATTTTATATTCCAACCATAATGTGGGCAGGCACTGCGTAATTATGATTGACGAGGCACAGGCAATCCAGGACAAGGACACGCTTGAGGAATTGAGGCTATTATTGAATTTTCAGCTCGATAATGCGTTTCTCCTTACGATTATTTTATTGGGCCAGCCGGAGCTAAAGATCATGGTCAATAATATGCCGCAGCTTGCCCAGAGGATGGCAGTGCGCTATCATTTGGTTGCGCTCGGCGAAGAGGAAACGCGCGAATATATTGTTCATCGATTAATGGTGGCCGGCGTAAAGAAGCCCCTTTTTGACGAAAAGGCGCTCAAGCTCATATTTACCACTTCACAAGGGATCCCCAGGCGCATAAATACGATTTGTGACCTTGCCCTTTTGGTCGGTTATGGCAACGGTGTTAAGGTTATCGATGAGAAGACAATCTCAGGGATTGCCGAAGACCTACAAGATACAAAAACAGGCCCTCATAATGTCGGAATGCATGCGCCGGGCAAGCCGGTTCAGATCGAACCGGACAGCAACAAGCCCGAACGGCACGGATCAAAATAGCGATAACGCCTAAATGTTTCGAATTTCCGATATCCTCAAGAGGCACAAGGAACCCGAAGGAGAAAAACCGGCAGAGGCACAATCGCCGAAGCAAGAGGCTCCTTCTGCGCAGCCGCAAGAACCCCAAAGCGCGCAACCCTCCAAGCAAGTCAGTATCTCCTCTTCTTTAGACAAGGAAGCAATTAAGCTAAATGCGATCGATGTACACAAACTGTATGAGTCTGCACTTGAAAAAGCAAAGGATATGTATAAACCTAAGACCAGCTATGAGCCTGATTTCCTGCTGGGATTTTCCGCGATAGTCGAAAGTTTCACCGATTTACTGAAAGAAAACAATAAGGAGCTTCTTACATATTGCGTTGCCGAGTTTAAGGAACTAGGGGATTATCTTTATTACCATGCGGTCAATGTCGCCATTATTGCCATGGAAATAGGCATCGGCGTAGGCTTCGAACGCAGCCGTTTGATAGAGCTGGGGATTGCCGGGTTTGTCCACGATATCGGGCTCGTTAAATATCTTGACCTTGCCCACAAAAAAGAAGTCCTTACCAAAGAGGAATACGAGATGCTTAAACAGCACCCTAAGGCAGGGTATGAAATTTTAAGCAAACTGGGCAAAGATACCATCCCACCCATAGTGCTTGAGGTAGTCCTGAAAGAACACGAGCGGCTCGACGGCACAGGATACCCCAGCGGCCTTAAAGGTAACGAAGTCGATGAGTTCGCCCAGATAATCGGCCTGGCTGATAAATATGAGGCGATGATTCACGACAGGCCCTTCCGCAAGAAATACTCATCGCTGGAAACGGTTAAGGAGATATTAAGCTATAAGAATGAGTTCGATATCCGGTTTATCAAAACGCTTATTGAGCATTTCGGTGTCTTTCCTTTAGGGACTTCCGTGCGGCTCAACACAAAAGAGGTAGGGGTCGTAATAAAGGATAACCGGCGCTCTCCTTTAAGGCCCACGGTTAACATAGTGTATGATGCGTACGGCAAACCGTTGAAAGAGCCTAAGACAATCGACCTATCCCTCAATCCGGTGGTGTATATCGAAGAGTCGCTTACGACGGTTTCCCAGGAAGACCAACAGGCAAAAAAAGAATCAGGTTCTGATACTAAGGCGTAACGAAGACGATGTTTAAAATAAAAAAATCATACCTTCTGGGCATCGCGTCTTTAGTAAGCCTACTTGTGTTCATTGCTTTTTCTTTGTATCTGGTAAAACTGCATAAAGAGCTGCGACGCAACGAAAAGTTAAAAAGCGCCCTGCAGCAGTCGGCAGTGGTTGCCAACCGTAACGTACAACAGTCCGCTGAAGAACTTTCAAGGGTGCGTAGCGAACTTTCCGAGACGCGCGCCGCGCTTGTGCGCATCGAGCAAACACAGGTTGGGCCTTTGCAAGAGAAGGCAGAGAATATGAAGGAGAGCCTTTTGATCAGGGATACGCAGCTGGCTGAACTCAAGAAAGCCCTAGAGGTTAATGAAGAAGCAAATGCGCTGCTTCGCGCCAGGAATGAATCGCTGTATAAGCAGCTGGAGGGCTTAAAGACAGAATACGGGGCAGCGCAGGACCAGAAACCTGCAGCAGGAGACGCAGCCCGTCAGCGCGATAAAAAGTCATTAGTAAGTTCCCGCGCACCGGATCGCAAAAGCGCAAAAGAAATCGAGGCCCTTACGCGCAAGATATCTGAAATGGCCGCATATTCAAAAAAGCAGGATGATGAGGTAAAACTGCTTCGGCTTAAGGTGGGCAGACTGGAGAATACGGTTGATACCCTTGAAAGGGAATTGTTTTTAGCGCGCGCAGAGGTGGTTGAGAAAAGGAGCACGGTTGACCTGCTTAATGTCCAGAAGGAAATGCTTAGCGCAGATATCACGCAATGGAACCGGGAAAGGACGAGGCTTGAGAAAGCAAAGGATTTGCAGATTGAAAAAGCAGGGCTTCTGGTGAAAGTTGATTCGCTTACCAAGGCATTGAACGCCAAACAGAAACAGATGGATGCCTTGAAAGAAAGTATAAAATCCCTCAATAACGACGTCTTGCGCAGGGACGAGAAGGTACGCGGCCTTGGAGCAGGCCTCCTCGCTGTGGATTCCCAGCGCAAGGAGCTGCAGGAGCAGCTGGTAAACCAGCAGGTCCTCCTGGAAGAAACAAGCGCGTTAAGCGGAGGATTAAAAGATAGGCTTTCCGAGCTTTCCCGCCTTCTGGCAGAAAAGGAGTTTCTGTTGGAGAAGAACAGCGATACAATTACCCTCCTTCAGGAGGAGCTTACGGATGCGCGTGCAAGAAAAGTAAAAGTATATGACGCAGTGAATTCCGAAAAAGACAGGGCGCAGGCGTCAAAGAAGGAATTAGAGTCTATTTTAAACCAGTATAATTAGAGGTGCCAGATGAGGAGTGCGATGAGGAGTGCGTTCTGGTGGCTGGGTATTATTTTTGCCGGCACTATTTTTTTGGCCCCCCTGTATAGCCAAAACGCGACCTTGAAAGAGGAAATCAAACAGCACTATGAGCGTGGTAATGCGCTATACGAGCAGGGAAAATTTAAAGAAGCGCAAGAGGAATTTGATAAAGCGCTGCAGCTTGTTGGGGAGAGCCGCGCAAACGCATCATCCGGGACGGTTGATAAGCTGGGATCGGGCAAAAAAGCAACAATCGAAGCAACGCAAAAGCAGGCTGTCAGAATAGATAGTATCAAAAAATCAACGCCTGCGCAAAAAGCTGCGTCCCTTGATAAAAAGGCACAAAAGAGGCCGGAGTACCTTATCGGTCCCTACGACATTTTGCAGATTTCCGTCTGGCAGAATAAAGACCTTGATCAGGAAGTCGTTGTCAGGCCTGACGGCAAGATTTCTTTTCCGCTTGTCGGCGATATGGATGCAGAAGGCTCCACCATTACCGAGCTCGATAGTGCCCTCACGGAAAAGCTAAGGGAGTATGTCAGGTACCCTGAGGTGTCCATTTCTTTGAAGAAGCTGGGCGGCCAAAAAGTTATTGTGCTGGGAGAGGTTTCCAGCCCCGGGGTATATGGCGTAAGCGGCACACGGACAGTGCTTGAGGCAGTAGGCCTTGCCGGCGGTTTTACCAAGGATGCAGTGCCTTCGGCAGCTGTACTTATCAGAGGAGGATTCACTTCTCCCGATGCAAAGAGGATTAATTTGAGCCGTGCGCTGAAAGGCGACTTGAGCCAGAACCTTGTGCTTACGGCAGACGATATAGTGTTTATTCCTAAGAAATTTATCGCCAACCTTAATTATTTCTTAAACCAAATCCTTGATCCCGTCTCGCGAGGCGTGTATATCTCTAAGGAAATAAACACGTTCTAAAGCCCTGTTTCCTCTTGCGTTCTAGCCGACGGGCCGCATAGGTATCGTATGACATCCGGCAGAGTCTTTCTCATTGAAGACCACGATGCAGCTTTGGGGGTTTGGAAGAAACAAGGCGCAAAAGGCCTTGACCTCTTGCATCTGGATGCCCACCTTGATTTCGGCATATATGCCGCCCATCCGGTTCAAGAAGTTATCCTAAAGGCGCGCAGCCTTAAAGAGCTTAAAGTTGGCCTTGAGAAAAGCATTGCGTATCACTCCTTCCGTAGTGATTTCTCCTCACAGCTTAATATCGGCAATTACATCTACCCTGCCTTGCAGGAAGATATAGTCAGGGATTTTTACTGGATTATACCCGGGGAGCCCCAAGATTTAAAAAAATCGTTTAAACTATTAAAGAGGCTTTTTAAAGATATATTCAGATATCCCGCGCACCTGCAATCCGTTCGTTTCGATACAAAAAACGCAATGGTTAAAGCAACGTTATTGGGAAGGAATTTTATTGTGTGTACCTTAGACAGCCTCCCTTTTTTAGGCCAAGGTGTATTGCTTGATATTGATACGGACTTTCTTATTACATGTAACCTTACATATGCAAATGCTACTGCATTGATAGGCAAGAGAAAACCATGGATTCAGCCCGCTGAATTAGCGCGCGTGCTTAAAAAGAAGATAAAAAAGCCAAAACTCATTACGATAGCATACTCGGTTAACGGAGGATACACGCCGATAAAGTACCGGTACTTAGCAGATGAAATAGCGTATCATTTTTCGCCGATGGAATTTGAAAGGCAATTTGCCAGGAGTAAGAAGGCAGCAGCATGCTTTGCCTGTTTCCTCAAAACAGGCGAAAAACGATATTACCGCAAGGCTATTGCGTTAAGCCAGGCTTACAGGGCAGCCGACAATAATTACGGCCCGCTGTATTTGTCTATAGGGCGGCTGTCACAGGCAAAGAAAGAATTTATTAAGATCAAGAAGGTAGATCCCGGGAATCCGGCTTGCATAAACGGATTAGGCTTAGTTGCGCTTAAAAGAAAGGATTTTAGGGAGGCAAAAAAACTTTTTTCTGCGGCGCTGCGCCATTGCCGAGGCGTTTTATTTGAGAGTGTTAAAAAGCAGGCATTCTTTAATCTGGGGCAGGCCCGGCTTGGGCTTGGAGATTACAGGGGCGCTGAAGAAAGCTTGCGCCGGTCCTTGCAATTAGATCCTATGCACGCACACACTCGTTATTTGTTAGGTCTGATTTCTGAAAAAAAAGGGGATGTCAAGAGGTCGGCAGAATATTTACAGGATGCGTTACGCCTGGGTTCTTTGCGTATTGAAATACTCGAGAAACTGCTAAAAATCGCTTGGCTTCTCGATAATAAGAATGCTATAATTAACCTTATAGAAGGCCGTTTAAAAGAGTTTAAAAAGAAATTAAGCTATGATAGTAAGAGGGCTATGCAACCTAAGAATAGCGGCGTTGAGATGAGGATTAGAAGATTAGAAAAACTCTTGTTGAAAACCAGAAAGGAGGCGACACATGCCTAAGAAAGAGAAATTCAAGCCGGTTATCAGCCGCGTCAAGCTCAATCCTGAGCAGGCAGTATTGGTTTGTTCCTGTTATAATGCAGGACTGGAATATACGACCAATGTCGGTACAAGATATACCTCTGCTTGTGACGCAGGCTTAAGAACAACACGGGCCTATAACTGTATGTTGATGGATGAGCTGGCTTCGACATAATTTACACTGCCCCATTGTAGTAATTTTTCACGACAGAAGTATTTTTTAATTCTCGATGGAAGAAAAAAAGCATAATTATCTCTATTTGCGCCTTCTTGAAAAAAAACCTTACCTACCCATTGATGGTTTTCTAGAACTTACCTATTCCTGTAACCTTCATTGCCTCCATTGTTATGTAAAAGGTTCTGAAAACCCTGCCCAAGAATTAACTACCGTTCAGTGGAAGAATATTATCCTTGAAATCAAAAAAGCAGGTTGCATGTATCTTGTATTTACCGGCGGCGATCCATTGGTAAGGCACGATTTCCTTGAGCTTTACAGATACGCAAAAGAGCAAGGATTCATTGTTACTGTTTTTACCAACGGCATCGGTTTTACGGATAAAATGATAAGGTATCTGGCCAAATCCCCGCCTTATTATATTGACATCACCTTAAACGGTATTACTCCTGAAACCTACGAAGACATTACACAGGTAGAAGGGGCTTTTGAGCACGTAATGAATAATGTTAAAAAAATAAAGCAGAATAACATTCCTTTAAGAATAAAAGTAAACTGTATGAAAAAAAATAAACATGAAATTATACGGATAAAAGAATTCGCAACGGATTTGTTGGGCGCGTCAAAGGGCAAATACCTCTTTGCCTATGATGTCGAGCTTTTTCCCCGGCTGAGCGGAGATAAAACCCCCCTTGCTCAGAGGCTATCGGCAGATGAGGTAAGGGATGTTATTGAGCAAGATACGGATATGCGCAATGAATATGCGCGCTGCCTGGGTAACGGCAAGCCGCAGGCTAGAGCAGATGCTACGTTGTATAAGTGCAATGCGTGGAAACGCCAGTTTTTTATCAATCCTTTCGGAAGGCTGAAATTCTGCCAACTGACCGATAAGTTTAGTATTGATTTGCTCAAAATCCCCTTTAAGGAAGGATTCTTTAAAGAGTTTCCTAGAGTGGCAGATGAAAAATTCAAGGCCGGTTCCGCATGCAGAAGTTGCTCCTTGCGCAATGTATGTATCAGCTGCCCTGCGAAGGCTTTTCTTGAGACAGGCAATGAAGAATCCCCTGTTTCGTATTACTGCGAATTAAGCAGAAGGATTGCTTCTGATATGAAGGGCATGAAAGAAGGGCAAAAAGAGGAGGCATTGATAAAATGAAAGATGATGCAATTTTTAGCAAAAACCCCGATATCGTGACACGGGTGATTGATGAGGAAACTATCCTGATCCCCATCTATAAAACTTCGCAGGACATCAATTGCATATACACGTTGAACAAAAGCGCTGCAGCAGTATGGGGCCTGATTAACGGCAGGCGCAGCATCGGCGCTATCAAGAAAGAGGTGCTTAAAAAATTTGATACCACCCCCGAGGCACTCCAGAAAGAAATGGATGAGCTGTTAAAAGATTTATCAGAGATCAAGGCTCTGCGGTATGAAAAAAAGAATTAAATTAAAAATTGCGGATACGATCATTTCGTTAGAGAGCGATTACACGCTTGAGGCGCTTACCAGAGAAGAAATGCGGACTCAGTCCCCGCAACGCTTTAAGAATTTCACATACAACGGCAATGCAAAACCGCACATTTTCATTGAGGTAAAAGTCAAAAAATCATTACCGGTTGTAAAGGGTTTAAGAAACGTATTTATCAGCTATCATCCCCAGGATAACCGGGCCAACTGGCAGCTTTTAAAAAACGGGAATATGTTTTACTTCCGCTCCTTGATTAAGGGTAAGCTTCAATGCATGAAGATTAACAAAAGGTTTAACCGGGTGAGTGCGTATCTGCTACCGAAGAAAGAGAAAGGATTTGTGTGGAATTATATTGATATCATTTACGATTTTTTACAGGTGTTGCTCATAAATTACTTTGCGCTGCATAGGCAGGGGCTGTTTGTGCATAGTATCGGCGTAAAGGACCGTGACGAAAGCGGCCTGCTCTTTGCCGGAAAATCCGGTGCAGGCAAAAGCACTACCGCACGCATCTGGCATGCGCATTCGGGAGCGATGGTACTCAACGACGACCGCATTATCCTACGTAAGTCAAACGGGTTTTTTTCCATATACGGCTCTCCCTGGCACGGAGAATTCAGCGATTATCTTATTTCCCGGATCGAATCCGCTGCGTTAAAAAAGCTTTTTTTCATTCATCACGCACCTCGCAACACCGTAAGGCCAATAGGAGAGAGGGAAGCATTCCATAACTTATATCCGACTCTTTTTGCGCCTTTCTGGGATAAGGGCCTTTTGAAAAATGCTGTTGCTTTTAGCAGCGATGTAATTAAGCGTACCGCGTGTTTTAGCTTGGGCTTTGTGAATAATAAACGGGTAATCGATTTTGTCAGGAATATATGAAAGAACTAAAATACCGCGATTTTAGTCTTAATACGCATAGTAAAAATTGGGAATTCGGTATACCCAGCCTGTGCCAATTTGAATTGACGTTTCGGTGCGGCCTGCATTGCAGGCATTGCTATACCGATTGCTACAATACGGATTCTTACGCGCAGAAAGAACTTAGCTTAGGCCGAATAAAAGGCATCCTGGATAAAGTGCGCGCTTTAGGCGTCCTTTGGCTGTGCCTTACCGGAGGAGACCCGTTAGCAAGGAATGATTTTCTGGACATTTATGCCCTCGCGAAGAAAAAAGGCTTCCTGATCACTGTTTTTACCAACGGTTATTCAATGACCAAAGAGATTGCAGCGTATTTTAAGAAGAAGCCGCCTTTTTCAATTGAGATTACCCTTAATGCGACAGAAGCACAATTGTTTGAGATGATCTCGCAGGTTCCCGGCTCGTTTAAAAAGACAGTTGCCGGCATCGCATTGATGCAGGAATACGGCCTTCCTTTAACGATTAAATCCCAGATTACCAGGGATAATTTTCAGGAATTCCGCAAGCTAGAGAAATTTGCCGATTCAGCCAAAGCGCAGTTTAAGCCAAGCATAAATCTTCATGCCAGGCTTAACGGCGATACAGCCCCCTGCCGTTTACGTATATCGCACGAAGAGGTCTCTCAACTTCAGGGAAGCGAAGACCTTTTGGGTAGTGAATGTGGGCCTGTGTATCAAAAAGGCACATCGGAAAACAACAAGTTGTTCCAGTGCGCGGTGCTTGGAGGCGACGGCTTCCAGATTGATCCGCATGGAAACGCATTTCTCTGCAACCTGCTTAGGAAACCTTCTTTTAATGTACTCAAACATGATCTGCGGTTGGGATTAAGGCAGCTGCTCATTGAAATGAGGAGCTGCGTGTTTCACTCGAATTCAGAGTGCCGCACGTGTAATTTGAGAAACTCCTGCCAGAGTTGTCCGGGCAACGCATACTTAGAAACAGGGGATTGCGAAAAGCCCCTGCCTTATTTCTGCCAGCTTACTAAGTTGCGAGGACAAGGGGCCGTGGTGCATAATCTTGCGAAAAGCGCATGATAAGAGAAACGCATCCTTTAAGATTTGCGAATAGCATACACACAAGCGCACAAAAGAAACATATCCCCTTAAGGGTATTGTTTGAACTTACCTACGATTGTAATTTTGACTGTATTCATTGCTACGTCTCGCAATGCAATAGAAAAATAGAAACCCTTGCCACCAAAGAAATTTTTCGGATACTCAACCACCTTCAAGAGCTGGGGTCTTTTCATTTGGGCTTTAGCGGAGGGGAAATATTTTTAAGAAAAGATATCCTGGATATACTTTGGTATGCCAAACACAAAGGTTTTAATATAATCCTGCTTACCAACGGCTCTTTAATTGACAGGTACATTGCCGAGGAATTACGCAAGCTTACTTTGAACAAAGTGGATATTACGCTGCATTCGCTCAATCGCAGCCATTTCGAGGCTATTAGCCGGACGAAAGGCTCTTATGTAAAAGTAATGCGCGCAATAGAACTGCTTCATCAATACAAAGTACCTCTGGGCATAAAAAACTGTTCTCTTGCGTTGAACCGGGATGATTTGCAGGAAGTAAGGGAGTTTGCCGAGAAACTCGGAGCTGTTGCCAGGATCGGGGCAGGGGTTATATCTTCAACACAAGAAAATATGATGCAGCAAGATATCTGTGTATCAGGGGGCAGGCAAACGCCTGATTCCCGGCATTTGTTTCCCTGCGGGGCAGGAACCCATTCCATGGTAATTAACCCGCAAGGGCAACTCAAACTCTGCCCTCACATAGATTACCCCTTGATTCCTGTAGTAGAGGGCGGCGTTGCCGAATCATGGCATACGTTACATACTATAATTAAGAATATAGAAGATGAGTATCGTGGATTTCACCGAGCGCAGGGCAGGGGTTTTCCTCTTCGTTGGTGCCCTGCAAAAAGTTGGGTTACATACGGCAATTTTACACAAGCCCCTGCGGATACACGCAACCCCTTGGAAAACGGTGCAATCAAGAACATAGCTGAGGCACTTGCATAATGGCACAACCCCTCCATAGAAACAAGGCAATAAAACTCGGCGTAGTGCGTTCGGATTCCCGGCGCCTTTCTGAAAGTGTGCGGCGCTTAAGTGAAAATGTGCTACGCATCACAAGAGAAGATTTCTGTACAGTTGAATTTAATCCTGATGCCTATGCCAGTAAACCTAGGCGCCTACGTGAGTATACGCGTTTTGCACAAGAAGTAGGCATTATCTTATTTCTGCCCCGCGTTGATTCCTCTTTTATAGTCCCTCAAGAAACGCCACTTATGTTTTTTGGCCTCGGGGCAATGCCGAGGCCGCACCGCCATCTTTTTGAGTATCATAAATTTCTCTTTCCGCAGAACGCTATATTGTTATCATGCTCCTCAGACATAAAGATTTTTCATGAACTTTTCCCTAATTTCAAGGAGATGGCGTATTTTTTGCCATGGCCGGTTGATACCGAGCTTTTTACTCCGGTTTCAGCGCAAGTTCGGCTCAAGGCAAGGAAGGCGCTTGGAGTAGGAACAAACGAACATTTAATGCTCTATGCGGGCAGGGTGTGCTCGGAAAAAAACATTCATACGCTCCTTAAGGTTTTTAAGGGAGTAACGCAGCGTTTACGCAATGTAAGGCTTCTGATAGCGGGCCTTGATTCAAACGCTGGCTACGACGATTTTACGAATAACATAAAGGATTACTCCCGGTATTTGAAGGGCCTGATTGGCCGTTACGGTTTAAGAGGGAAAGTTCGGACCATACCCTCGGTTAAGAAAAAAAGGCTTCCTGCGTTATATTCGGCAGCAGATGTATTTGTTAATTGCACCCTTTGTCCTGATGAAAATTTTGGTTATGCGCAAGTAGAGGCTATGGCCTGCGGCACTCCGGTTGTATGCTCTTGCTGGGGCGGTTTAAAAGATACGGTAAGAGACGGTTTCACGGGTTATCATATGCCTACTACGCTCACCCGAAAAGGGCCTGCGCTTAACTGGCGAGTTGGCGTTACAAAGATCGTGTCACTTCTTAAAAATATGCCTTTGCGCAGGGAATTGAGCGAAAACTGCCGTAAGCAGGTTGAGAATAATTATTCTTTTACTCGTTTTTCATCTCAGCTTGCGGGAATAATAAGCGATACGATACGTAGGAAAGACAGGAATAATTGTGATTCCGGTAAGACACTATTCAGGTATAGCTCGCCTGATATGATGTCATTTTACCTTGAGTTTATTTATACGCACATGTATAAAAATCACACAACGGGCGGCCGGCCTGCAAGGGGCGTCTATGAAGGGCAGGCCGAAATATTGAGGCGCTGCGCAGGAAAATATATTCATTGCTCCGGATAAATACTATGGAAGAGCGTAACACTGGGAATTTGTACGAAAGGCTAAGAAAGACAAATGTTGCGTTGCGCATGCAGATTGATTGCACCTACCGGTGTAACCTTACATGTGTCCATTGTTTCCAGAGCAAACGCATAGACAAGGAGCTTGCTTTTGCCCGGTGGCATGAGATTTTGATACAGCTCAAAGAGCACGGGTGCCTTGAGATAATCTTTTCCGGCGGAGAGCCGTTTATAAGGGAAGACTTTCTAGAAATAGCCATGGATGCCTCGGATATGGGATTTGCGATAAAAATCAATACTAACGGTACTCTGCTTAAAGAGAATGATGTGGCGAGATTGCGCGAAGTGAGGCTCACCTTTATACAAGTCAGCCTTTACGGAGCTACGGCTGCCACTCACGAGCTGCTTACCGGCCAGCAGGGTACTTTCGCGCGAGCGATGCAGGCGATAGGCTGGCTTGAGGCACACAAAGTAAACTTTCGAATTGCGTTCCTGGTAACCAGGCATAATGTAAAAGAACTTGCATCCTTTAGGAAGATTGCACGAGAAAGAAAGTGGCCTGCGATATACGACCTGATTATTTATCCTACCTGCGAAAGAGATGCGTTCCCGCTTGCGCACAGGGTTACCGACGAGCAGATCGAGCAGATTGCAGCCGACCCCCTGTTTAGAAACAACATTTTCAGCCGGACCATTTTACAACCTGCATTATCGGATTTTGGCAGTTCGGTAGGGTATATTTCTCCCTACGGAGAAATTTATTCCTCGGCGAATGTAAGGATACTGTGTGGAGACCTAACGCGCGATTCGTTTTCGGATATTTGGAGCAATTCAGCCTATTTGAAAAAACTCAGGTCTCTGAAGTTAGAAGATTTTGAATGCAGCAGGTGCGATTGTTTTTTAAGGTGCCTTATGTGTGAGCCGACACTGGCATATTTAGAGCACGGCGACCTGCTGGCTATTCCGCAAGAAGCCTGCCGGTTTACAAAAAAAGCGATTGCAATGAATAAAGTTGGATATAGTGAATCAGGAACATTACAAAAAGGAAAGGAGGCTGCACATGAAACATGTAAATAAGGGTGACCACAAGAAACAGAAGGATAGTCTTACAGGATACCAAAAGCCCACGTTGATAAAATTTAAGCGATTAAACGCAAAGGTGGGGACCTCATCGCAGAATCCTGTGGCATCCAGAGGCGGTGAATAGGCATAGCCCTACGAAAGGAGCAGGTTTTACATGGAACGAAAGGATGCATATCGGATTAACAAAGATAAAATCGCATGCCGGGTTATTGAGGGGGAGGCTGTGCTGTTGAATGTGGATAAAGGCACGTATTACTGCCTCAATAAGACCGGTACGCTTATTTGGGAATGTTTAGCCGAAGGTAAGAATGTTGCGCAGGTTTTGCAGATGCTGTGCACGCGTTTTAAGAGCATTGCGCAGAAAACGTTGGAAAAAGATTTACACGAATTGCTGCGTGACTTGGGTAAGGAAGAGATTGTGTGCCGGAAACAATGAGCAGCGAGAAACAAGCATGCGCCAGCCTCCAGCGTACCAATCCCCTTAACCGGTTTTTTTATTTTCCCCTTCTTTGCTGCAATAATGATTGTCTGCATTGTTTAGCCTTGAAAAAATCAAAAGGAAACACCCGCACTTTTACGCATGCCGTAGATGGGATCAGAAAACACAGGAAGCGTTTTTCGAAAATAAGTATCGGCGGAGGCGAACCGACCCTTTGGAGCGGGCTGGTACCCTTGATACGCTACTGCAAGGGTTTGCGTTTTAGGGTGCAGCTTCATTCAAACTGCCGAAGAATGGCCGTGTCGGAATTTGCCTCAGGGATTGTCAAGGCAGGCATTGACGGGATAACCGTGCCTTTGCATGCCCATACCCAGGCATTGCATGATACTGTTACAAGAAGGAAAGGGAGTTTTTCCGAAACAATAAGGGGCATTGAGAACCTTCAAAAATGCGGTTTTAAAAACATCCACGTGATGGTAGTGGCACACAGGCTTAATTACCGCATTCTTCCTGAAATCGCAGCATTTCTTTGCAAAAGGCGCATAAAGACCGTAAGCTTCGAAGCGACCGTCTTTACCGGGAATGCGGTAAAAAATTTCAGCTCGATTGCGGTGAAGCTTAGCAGGGCGGCGCCATATCTTGAAACCGCCCTTGAGTTATTGTCTCACAGGAACGTAGAACTATTTTCGTCTTCCTTTCCTTTTTGTATCATTAAAAGGCGTTATTGGCGCTTTCTTTTAAATATGCGATATAGTCGCGTGGTAACTAATCTTTCCAAGTCCAGGGCGGATAATTCCGGATATCGTTATCAGGACTGCGGGACGGGCCTGGCTAAGATATGCGCGGCTTGTAAGGCGAAATTATTTTGTCCCGGGACATGGCATACGTATTATCGATTCTTTGGAGATAGAGAGTTTAAACCGCTTAAAACCGTGGCTATGGCTGATATCGTCAGGTCTGTATCAGACGCCGGTATTAAGAATATTTTTGACAACACCGTCTTTTAAAAAGGCATAACCTAATACCCGCATAATGAACATTTGCATAGTGGCGCATTCATACCTGCCTGACCTGGGCGGAAGCGAAGAAGTTATCAAACGGTTAAGCAGCGAATTCAAAAAAAGAGCACACAAGGTCATTATTCTCGTATTTACAACCAGAAAAGAACTGCCTGCATTTGAATTGATTGACGGAACGCCTGTATATAGGCTACAAGTGCCTTTTCTTATTTTGTTTCATGATGGCCTACGCGGCGTACGTGATGTCTGTAGGCTATGCAGCCGGCTGCCGTTTCTATTGCGCAATTTCAGGCGCCTCATGGATGAGAACCGTATAGAAGCGGTGAACGTCCAGTTTTGCGGGGTAAACGCATTTTGTACCTGGTTGTTTTCTTTTTTCTATCCCTGTCGCTACATCCTGACGCTGCAGGGGTTCAGCATGCAGGTGTTTCCCTTTTTAAAAGGCATCAAAAGGTTTGTATATAGGATTTTATTCAAAT